>CAIUDK010000027.1 GCA_903897875.1 uncultured Hyphomicrobiales bacterium | reverse complement strand
CGGCGATCTTTGTGGCGATGGAGTTTCTCGCCTGAACTTGCCCTTTATGTCAGCAAGAGTTCGGGCTAAAGAGTCCCAACGAGTTAGAATATGCGAGGAGAAGTCATGAGCGCGCCTGTAGTCAACAATATCTCTTTGCAAGACCTCAAGGCTGGCCTTGCCGATGGCAGCATTGCCCTCATCGATGTGCGTGAAGATATTGAATGGAACGCGGGCCATATTCCCGGCGCGATCTTTAATCCTTTGTCGGCGTTTGATGCCTCAGCTTTGCCAGTGGCCACGCCCGGCAAAAAAGTGATTGTTCATTGTCGCTCAGGGCGTCGGTCGATCACGGCCTTGGGTTTGGCGCAAGCCGCAGGCCGCACAGATGTGAATACGCATTTTGAAGGCGGCATGTTGGAATGGGTTGGCGCAGGCGAACCTGTCGCACAAGGCTAGGGCGCTCTTATCGCGCTTTGGCAAAGCTCACGTTGGGATACGCACTTGCAATCGTGGTGCGTCAGTCCGAAGTTGGATTGAGAAATGATTCGCAGATGAGCGCATGATGGCAATGGTGAAACTCCCAATTGGTGTGACAGAGTCCGACTTCGATAATATCGAAGGCGCGGTGATGGAAACGGTCAAGGGGCGTTGGTTTCTGGCCGAATATGCGCGCCGTTTGCGCACACAAGAATTGTCGCATGTGTTGTCCGCTGTCACGCGGCTTGAATCGCGCATGGCGCATCATGATATGCCACCTGCTTTTCGCGATCCTGAACCGCTGGCCAGATTAGCTGGTGATTTGGGTGAACGTTTGCGCACACTCTCTTGGGCGATGCGTGAGCAAGATCTTGCGCCCGATGTGTGCGAGGCGATTTTGAGTGAGGCGTCAGAAGCTCTGCGCCTTGCAGATGCTTTGCGGCATCAGCCAGACGTGCAAGACGCGCAGCCAGAAGTGCAAGACACGCAGCCTGAAGTGCACGACACGCCGACTGAATCTATGCCGCAACTTGTGGCACCCGTGGCGCCAGCGCCTGTTAGTGCGTCACCAGTGCCGGAGCCCGATGGCTATTATGCTGCGCGCAAAGTATTTGCGCGTGTGGATGATCTGCCAACGCATCAACGTGTTGCGATGTTCTCCTGAGCGAGAGGTCATTATTCGTGTTTGCGATTGTGTCTGAATGCTAACGGGTATCGCGTTAAAAGTAGCAGCCACGCTCGTGTTTGCCCTTATGTCGGCGGTGGTGAAATTCCAGAGCGCCGAATTTGGCGTGGCCGAAATTGTCTTCTTCCGTTCCTTCTTTGCGCTGATCGTCACTGTTCTTTGGCTGATATGGCGCGGGCAATTTCCTCAGCAGCTCCAAACAGCGCGGCCCTTTGGCCATATTTTGCGCAGCACGACGGGCGGCACCAGTATGGCGCTGAGTTTTGCAGCACTTGCCGTTTTGCCGCTGCCCGATGTCACTGCCCTTGGCTATACAACGCCTTTGTTGATTGTGGTCATTGCTGCTTTTTTGCTGCGTGAGCCCGTCAATGCATCGCGCTGGATTGCGGTTGTGGTGGGCTTTGGCGGTGTGATTGTGATGCTGTGGGAGCATTTGCAAGAGCTGCGCGCGCTCTCATGGAATAGCGGCATTTCTGGCCCCACTTGGGGCGTTGTCATGGTGCTGACATCGGCTTTGTTTTTGTCGGTGGCGCTCATTCAAACGCGCCGCTTGGCACTTTCAGAACATACGGCAGCGATTGTTTTTTACTTCCAGTCGACGACGCTTGTTTGTAGCGCCTTCGTGATGGTGTTGGCCGCTGTCTGGCCCGCCACATTGCCCGGCGCGCAATTGTTGAGCACGCAGGCATGGGTGACGCCCGAATGGGGTCCGTTTTGGAGCTTGGTTGCCATCGGCGCGCTGGGCGGGGCCGGGCAGATTTTGATGACGCTGAGCTATCGCTATGCGGACGCGTCCATCATCGCCATTTTCGACTACACATCGCTTTTGTGGACCAGCCTGCTCGGTCTTATGTTTTTTAGCGACATACCAAGTCCGCAGCTGATTTTGGGAGCCATCATCGTGGCCGGGTCCGGTACTTTCGTGATCTGGAGCGAAAGACGGAAACGAAAAAGCCGAGCTTAATTTGCTTTTCGTTCGATATTCCAAACAAAATCGGTTATCTCTCCAAACGCTAGATGGGGAGTTTTGTCGCGATGGGCGTTGAAGGCAAAGACAAGGTCAAGGCACTTGAGGCCGGCGCGGTTGCTCTTTCGGGCCAGCTTGGCAAGACCGTGCAGCGTCTGCGCAAGGCCTATAATTTGTCACTCTCTGAGCTGTCTGAACAATCGGGCGTTGCCAAATCCATCATCAGCCAAATTGAGCGTAACGAAACCAACCCCACATTGGCGACCATTTGGCGCCTAGCCCAAGCTCTCGACGTGTCGATTGAGCGGGTGCTGCAGGCCGCCGAAGATGAGCCCTTCATCGAGAAGACCAGCAAAGGCGATACACCTAATTTGGTATCGGATGATGGCCGGTGTCGGCTTGCCATCATCGGCTGGATCAAAACCGTTGAATGGCTGCAATGGTATGATTTTCAGGCTGATCCGGGTGGTGTTTTGGAATCAGAGCCCCATCAGCGCGGCTCGGTCGAATGTCTGTCTGTGCTTGAGGGTGAGTTAGAAGTAGAGGTCGCCGGTGTCATAGAAACGGCACGAAGCGGCGATACATTGCGCTATCGATGTGACCGGCCCCACACGATCCGAAACCGCACAGCCTTGCCGGCCCACGCCACGATGGTGTGCATGCTCAAAGCAGCTGTGATGGATTAAAAAAAAGCCCGTCCAGCAGAGCCGGACGGGCAAGTGACAATCCAAGTCTGGGGAGGAAATTGAGACTGGACTGCGTCATAAGACGTGAATTCAATGTAAGCCGGTTTCAAAGATCCACCATGATTCAGATCAAATATAGTCTTGCGTCCACTTATTCCCCCAAAGGCTAGATATGAGTGCTGCGACCACACTAACAAAACGGCACCTGTCACTGTTGTGCGCTTGTTCGATGCTGTGGGTTGGCGTGGCGTTGCCTTTCTTTCCTGTCTGGCTTTCGGCGCGGGGGTTGGATGCTGCGGGCATTGCTTTGGTGTTTGCCGCCCAGCAATTGGCGCGCCCCATTGGTAGCCCTATCATCACTATGATTGCCGATTGGCGGCGCGATATTCCGGGCACTTTGGCGTGGCTCAGCGCATGTGTCGTTGTGCTGTATGCGCTGCTTGGCAGTGTGCGTGGTTTTCTGGGCATCGTTGCTGTTGCGGGTTTGGTGGCGCTCATACAAGGGCCGGTGATGGCTTTGGTGGATGCGCTGACACTTGGCGAAATACGCCGACGCGAGGCCGCTAAAGAGTTGTCGCTTGATTATGGCTTTGTGCGCGCTTGGGGCTCCATTGCGGTGCTGGGCGGCATGTTGCTGGGTGGCCCCATCACGGCGCTGGTTGCCGATCAAGATATTATCTGGCTGATTTTTGCGTGCTGTGTGCCACCTGCATTGGTCACGCTGTCGACTGTGCGCATTCCCGAATTTTCGCGCAAACCCATGGCAACTATGAGCCGATCCTTTGGGCCCATTCGGCAGCCGTTCTTGTTGTTTTTGATCATCGCTGGCGCAGCTCTTGTTCAGTCGAGCCATTCTGTTCTGTATGCGTTTGCATCATTGCATTGGCGACAAACCGGTTTCTCCGTTGGCTTTATCGGAACGCTATGGGCGTTTGGCGTGGGCGTTGAGATTCTGTTTTTCGTCTACGCAGGGCGGTTTTTTGGCGGTGCGCGCAGTGCCATGTCTTATCTATGCTTTGGTGCGCTTGGTGCCATTGTGCGCTGGTGCGCCTTCGCTTTGTCGCCGGGAGAAATTGGCACGATTGTTTTGATGGGCATGCATGGGCTCAGCTTTGCTGCCACGCATTTGGGCGCTGTCTATCTTGTGGGCGATATGGTGGGCTCTGCGCGGCGTGCCCAAGCGCAAGGTTGGCTGCAAGCGGCTGTGGCTGTTACCAGTGCAGCTGCCACGCTGATGGCTGGCCAAGTCTATGACAGTTTGGGCCAGACAACCTATTTGGGCATGGCAGCTTTGGCGGGTTTGGGTCTGTGCTTTATCATGGCGGCTATCGCGCTGCGCGCACGCTCGCCCAAATCAATCATGCCGCAAAGTTCTTAGCGCCCAATTTGCTTTAACCCCAAAGCTCGCGCGATGGCGGATAGACGATGGAGCCATCATAGCGCAGGCCATGGTCACGATCAGCTGCTAATAACAGCGGGCCATCAAGATCAACAAATCGCGCACGCGCACTCAACAGAAGTGCGGGCGCCATGCCAAGTGACGTGCCCACCATACAGCCCACAAACAAAGCAAAGCCCAATCGTTCGGCCTCATCGGCCACAAGCAAGGCTTCGGTCAGGCCGCCGGTTTTATCGAGCTTGATGTTGATCGCGTCATAGCGTTGGCGCAATCCGGCAAGGCCGTTTCGAGCATGGACGGATTCGTCAGCGCAGATCGGAATAGGGCGGGGCAGATGAGCAAGGGCATCATCCGCGCCAGCAGGAAAAGGCTGCTCGATCAGTTCGACACCGGCCTCGACACATGCGGCAGTATTTTCGGCGTAGAATTCGGGCGTCCAGGCCTCATTAGCATCGACAATCAGGCTCGACTCCGGCGCGCCTTCGCGCACGGCTTTGATGCGG
>CAIUDK010000026.1 GCA_903897875.1 uncultured Hyphomicrobiales bacterium | reverse complement strand
TACGGACATCAAGTTCAAGCCGTCTATTATGCAGAAATGGCTGCCGTCGAGAATGAGGTCGCCGATAACGACGCTCAAATTCGTAATGCTAAAAAAGCCAGCAAGGCAAAGAAGTCAGACAAGCCAAACAAAAAAGACGACAAAAAAACAAAGCAGGCCAAGCAGGCCAAGCAGGCAAAGCCAGTAAAAACTGAAGCTGCCAAGAAAGTCGTCCAGAAGGTCGCCAAGAAGGTGGTCAAGAAGGCTCCAAAGGCGAGCGTAAAGCCTGCAGCCGCTGAAGCTTCTAAATAATTTCTAACCCAATTATAAAAGCCCGGCATGTTAAAGTGCCGGGCTTTTTTTTTGAACAAAAATCAACCAGATATTTTCCAGATCTTTTAATGACGCTTGGCTTTCGCATAATAGGCATAGCCTCGGAAGCGACTTTTAAAGTCGACGTCAAATTTAGATGGTTCTGCTAAGTTTTTTAGGACGCTCTCAAGATCTGGCCTCGCAAAAACTGAAAACGTCTTGAGCCAAGTGCTGAGGACGAATTTAATCCATTTAGGCATTTCATTCATTGCGCCAAAATCAACAATAGAAAGCACGCCGTTTTTCTCTAAGGATTGTAGCGCGTGGGCTAGCACATCGGTCCATTGCGGTATCATTGACAGAGTGTAAGAGCAGAAAATGCGATCAACTTTCTTAAGTCCGAACAAGGCTTCTGTGTTGAGCGATCCAGCATCCCCTAAGGCTAGATGGATCCGATCAGCGAGGCCGCTTTTTAAGATCGATGCTCTTGCCTCATCCAGCATCACCTGACTGACATCCAGTCCATAAAATCGTGCAGTGGGATATTTTTTGGCCGCTTGAATCAAGTTGCGCCCCGTTCCGCAACCTATTTCCAAAACTGTGCCTGATGGTGGAGGTTCGAGCTCGTTAATGAGCGTGTCGCGGCCAAGCAGATAATATTTCCGAGTGAAATCGTAAATGCCAATCTGCCAGCCATACATGCTGTCCATTGCCGTTGCATTTGAAAGGGAGCTGCTCGGCATAGGCGCTAACCCTGCAATGTATAAAGGTGAAACCCGCCGTAAATGGCTGAACGATCACGCAAGGTCCACGCTTTGCAGCGCTCCACATCATAGTGCCAGCGATCCAATATGTCTGGAGCCAAGCGACCAGGGAGCAAAGACTCTTCGGCAGCAGTACGGAAAATAACTCGTGCTCCCGGTCTAGCTGTCCTCATAATCGCACGCCACAAACGATTGAGCATATCGTCTGTCATCCAGTCTTGTGCATCGAGAAGAACATAACAATCGAGTGATTTTTCTACTGACCGTTCGAGGACTTCAATTAGATTGCCGTGACGGATTGTTACGCGATCAGCGCGCTCTTTGATTTTTGTATAATTTCCTTCGCTTAAATAGGGAGGCAAAGCTCGGCTTTTGTTGCCTTCATAGCGACGGCCAAATCCCTGCCAAGCAAAATAATTTTCTTGAATAGGAAATCCACAAGCCAATCGCTCGAGGCGCTGTTCTAAAACACCCGCCATGCCGCTCTCAGGGGCTCCCGATGACAAAAGTGAGCGATATTGTGCAGGCGGAATGCCGAGCCCATACAGCGACGCGCGGTTACTCACGATCGATTTGAAAAGCTTTGATCTCAGAACAGGGCGCATTTGGCTGTCGAAGATGGCCCTTTGCTCGTCGATTGTAGTGGCTTCTAAAATTTTGGATAAATTCCACCCGAATAATTTGGCGAGCAAATGTCCAGTGCCAATGAATTTTCCAAGCAATCCCTCTTTATAAATATTGGTCGTGAATTTTTCGATTCTTCGCTTGCCGCGCCAGTTCTTTGTATCCCAATACTCTTGCGTTGATTGGTTCAGCTGGCCGGATAAAAATGTGTCATAGACCTGAATGTTTTTAGTATTATGAGCTACGCCAAAAAAATCGAAAAAAGTTTGATGGTCGGGTAGAAGTTTCAGGCCTGCGAGCTTCAGGTGGTTCAACGCAATGTGATGTTCGTTAAGATCAACGGCAATAACTGACGCTGGGTCGGCTGTTAAATAGCTCAAAATATTGCAGCCGCCTGACGCAATTGCGATCATGCGATCTTCGGACGTCAAAGCGAGTGCTTCCATGTCGATGATGGGATCTTCCCAGATCTGTGGATACACCAGTCCCGAGAAGAGAAAAGTGAATAGCCTCTCCTGCAGACCATCTACGCTAAACAGATGATTTTGTCGGACGGCCTTATGAACATTTTCGATTGTGATTGAGTGCCCGGCGTTCGTTGTGTTTTCCATCGTTTAGTCCAGCCTCAACTGTTGTTTGCCAAACTTAACACCGCGCGGAGCGTTGTTAGGCAAAGGCAGAATTGTAATAATGATGCGATGTCTCTTACGGGAATTGATCGGATGTCAGTTTTTTGATTGCGTGGTGCAATTCGCCTTGGCCTCGCCGGGACGCATTTGGCCATCGAAACCATTCGTTGAGTGTGGTTACGTGGTGCGTGTGACGAATATGTGAAATAGGTCGCGGCGTGATTTCTGCTGCGTAAAAGATTTCTAACGTGCCTAAATCGGCTCCTCCTTAAAATTCAAAACTCACTTCCATTAACCTGTCCATTCACAAAACTGTCACATGGCGCTCATAGGGTCGTATCCATACTGGAGAAGGTTCCCATGTTCGTTAAAAAAATCTCATTCGCGCTCTTGGTCTCAATTGCAGGACTAACAAGCGTCGAGGCTCAGACAATTTACCCTCTTAATCGGGCTGAAATTTTAGCAGGCTCGAAATTTGATTTCAAAATTGAATTTCCTGGATCGCCCCAAGAATCAGCCGTTAAGGTTTTAATCAATGGCGCAGATGTCAGCTCAACACTGAAAGGCAAGCCAGCCTTTGTTGAACATGAGGATGGTCAAGACTATTCCGCGTTTGTGTTGCGCGATGTCTCGATCAGCAAGCCTGGCAATTATAAGATTGAAGCAAGCTACAATGGTAAAACATCCAATGTGACTTGGGGTGTTTATGCGACTGGACAGAAGCGCGTCGCCAAGAATGTTATTCTCTTCATCGGCGATGGCCTTTCAATTGCACATCGCACCGCTGCTCGCATTTTATCAAAAACGATCTCTGAAGGCCATTATGGTGGCGAGCTTGCCATTGATGACATGCCCCATATGGCATTGATATCGACGGCGGGAACTGACTCGATTGTCACCGATAGCGCCAATGCCATGTCCGCCTATGCAACGGGCCATAAGTCCTGTGTGAATGCCTTGGGCGTCTATTGCGCGCGCAACAAAAACACGCTTGATCATCCTAAGGTGGAAACGATCGCTGAGATCGTCAAGCGCACACGCAATATGAGTGTTGGTGTCATCACCAATACGGAAATTGAAGATGCAACGCCCGCAGGCATGGTGGCCCACACGCGTCGGCGCGCTGACTTTAATGACATTGTCAAAATGTTTTATAAGGTTCAGCCTGATGTGATTATGGGCGGTGGTTCTCCAAATTTTCTCGCCAAATCTACCAATGGATCTAAGCGGACAGATAACGATGACTATCTGCAAAAATTCCAAGATGCAGGCTTCACGTTGGTCACGACAGATACGGAAATGAAGGCTGCTGCAAAAAATTCAAAGACGTCAAAAGTGCTCGGTCTGTTTAATACGAGCAATATTGATGGCGCCCTAGATCGCATGTTTCTGAAGAAGGGCAGCGTTCCCACCTTCCCGGACCAGCCTGATTTGACAGCGCAGGTGCAGACCTCGCTTGATTTGTTGTCGAAGAATAAAAACGGGTTCATGTTGATGGTGGAATCGGGCCGCATCGACAAATACACGCATTCTCTTGATCCAGAGCGTGCCATCTACGACACGATCATGCTTGATAATGCCGTAAAGCTTGCCAAGGATTTTGCTGCTAAAAAGAATGACACTCTGATCATTGTTGTCGGTGACCATGCGCATCCCGTATCGATCATCGGGTCGTATGATGACGACCGTCCGGGCCAAACCCCACGAGAGAAGTTGGGTGTCTATGCGGAAGCAAAATTTCCAAATTATGCTGCGCCAGATGCCAATGGTTATCCACCAAGCGTCGATGTATCGCGTCGCATTGCGATGAATTTTGGCACCTATCCAGATTACTGCACAAACGCCAAACCTTATTTGGAGGGTGAAAACGTGCCTGCCGTCGCTGGCGCAACACCTAGCCAATATGTTGCCAACGAGAAATATTGCACGCTTCCAGGCTCGGTTCGAATGACAGGGAATCTGCCGTTCGAATCCAACACAGGCATCCATTCAGGCGATGATATTGTCCTGACCGCGATTGGCCCCGGTTCTGAAATGTTTCATGGTCATTTGGAAAATACAAAAGTGTTTCGCATCATGGCAACAGCGCTGGCCATTCCTGCCAAATGATGGAGCCAAAATGATGGACGAATCTATGGGGCCGAGCGCAGTGTTGGCCCCATCGCGCCGAACTCTAATCTTCCATTCTCTGGCGCTTATGGCTTCAACGATATATCTGACGCCTTTGTTTGCGAAAGATTCAGAGCCGCTCGATTTCAACGCGCTCTATAAGAGCTTTGGAATACGTGGATTGGAGTTTTCTGATCGTGCACAGCAATTGGCTGGGCATGTGATTTTTATGACCGGATATATGGCGCCACCGTTGCGAGCCGAGAGCCAGTTTTTTGTTTTAACAAAAGAGCCCTTAGCCATATGTCCTTTCTGCCAATCGGATGCGGATTGGCCCGTCGATATTGTCGTTGTCTATCTCAAGGGTGTGTCGCCTTTGATATCAGCGGGAACACAAATCACGGTTTCGGGGCGGTTGGAAATGGGATCATGGGCAGATCCTGAGAGTGGGTTTGTGAGTCAGGTGAGGTTGGTTGATGCCGAATACCACCGGGCCTAAACTGAATGCCGCGCCGCATGGGCGTCTGACAAATGTATGTGTTGAATACATCCATCCAAACAAGCAACCTGTGCGTATTCTCGACATTCCCTTTCTAGAGATTCCTGCTGGGAGATTGCTTGGCCTTCGTGGGCCATCTGGCTCGGGTAAAACGACATTGCTGCATCTTTTGGGGGGATTAGCACGTCCCACCAAAGGTCAAATCAGCTGGGCATCTAGCGAGATTTCGAGCCTGAATGAAGCGACCTGCGATAGTTGGCGCAGGACGAATGTCGGATTTATATTCCAAGACTTTCATCTCATTGCGGAGCTGTCGGTTCTTGAAAATATCGTGTTACCGCTTCTCTTCACGCGCCTTTTTGTAGCTCAAGAGATTAAAGATCGGGCCTGCCAACTTATATCCAGCATGGGGCTTCGAAATCCACATCAGGGCATCTCGACTCTTTCGCGCGGTGAGCAACAAAGAGTGGCAATCGCCCGCGCACTTCTTCACGAACCAACTATTCTCATTGCAGATGAGCCAACAGCAAGTCTCGATAAAGAGAGTGCTGACGGCGTCATGAAATTGTTGATCTCTCATGCTCAAAGCACGGGCGCAACTTTGATCGTGTCCTCACATGATTCACAGGTCCTCACTTATTTAAATGAGGTCATAACATTGCATGCCGGACGTTTGGCCAAAGGGGAGCAGCGCAAATGAACCCGCATCTTATGGTGCGCGCGGATTTGAAATCCATGCGTGGTAGCGCTTTTGCTGTTATCGTCCTGATTGCAATCGCAGTGGCGATTGGCGTTGCCTTGGCCGCTCAAGAGCGTGCGCTTCGGCATAGCTCAGCTATGGCGTCTACTGACTTTGATCTGCTGATAGGCGCGCCTGGTAGTCAAACTCAATTGGTGATGACAAGCGTCTATCTTCAAACGGAAGCCCTGCCATTGATCAACGGTTCCGTTCTGCAACAATTGGCATCCGATTCCAGGGTCGCAGATTTTGCCCCCATCGCCTTTGGAGATGTGGTTAGCGGCTATCCAGTTGTGGGGACAACGCTGGCTTTTGTATCGCGTTGGAATAAAATAGCAGCGCCTGAAGAGGGGCGGTTCTTTACAGCCGAGACCGAAGCCATCATCGGCCATGATGTGAATTTGACGGTAGGTGAAAGTCTGAGTCCTTCTCATGCCATTGCTGGGGATTTCGATCATCCCGGGCAAGCGTCAAAGTCTGAAGCTGGTCACCGACATGAGCATGTGAGCTTGATGATTGTTGGTCGCCTCCCTGCAACGGGCTCGCCATGGGATCGTGCTATTTTAATCCCGATCGAGAGTGTTTGGAAAACGCATGGCCTGGGCACCGGCCACAGTGAGAATGGACGCATCGGACTACCGTTTGACGCCAACGTTCCCCCAGTTCCAGCCATAGTCGTCAAACCGCGGACGGTTCCGGATGCCTATGCTCTGCGTGGTGCCTATCGACAGGGGGGCACGATGGCTGTCTTTCCTGCTGAAGTGCTTGTGGGGCTCTATCGCAATCTGGGTGATGTGAAGGATGTTCTGATTGTCGCATCTACGCTCAACACGTTCTTAATCTTTGGTGCGGTCACCCTAATAATGCTTACGCTTTTTTCGACGCGTCGCCGTCGCTATGGAATCTTAAGAGCATTAGGTGCAACCCGTCTCTACATCGTGTTGGTTGTCTGGCTTGATGCTTTGGTGCTCATCGCGATTGGCTGCATAGTGGGACTGTTATTTGGATGGGGGCTGACGGGGCTGGTGTCTGCCTTTTTCTCTCAGCAGACGGGACTTCAGCTTCAGCAGAGCCTAACTTGGAGTGACATTTCCAGCGTGCTGATGTTATTGGTTGGCGGCTCTGCTATCTCGACCCTACCAGCCCTTGCTGCCTATCGCATTCCGATTTCAGAGTCGATAAAATGACCCTGAAATTTTCTCTCTGTAGACTGAGCGGATCGCTCGTTTGAAACATTGACATCCTGTCTTGGAGTTTAAAAATGTCCAGTATCGATAAGCGTTCATCGGAAGAGTTAGAAAAACTAACTCAAGCTGAGCAAGATGATTTGGACAATAGCGAAGAATCAACATCACTTGAATATTCAGAAGCGTCGGATGATGAGCCAGATTTAGATGATGAGTCCGATCAGCCAGATACAGACACGAGTGCAGCGAGCCAGTCGGTCAGCATTCGGCGCCGTAAGAAATTTGCCTCTGCGATCAGTCAAAAAAAGTTTCGTAAGCGAGATCTCGTCAACATAGACGAATTACGGCCAAGCCTCGCTGATCGTATTCGCGGTGATTATCCTGATCTTCCGCAAGATGCCATGATTAGTCGGAACGAGCTTGCGCGATATCGCATGTTGTATGTCGAGGAGCTTTTACAACAAGAGCATGGAGAGTTTAGCGAGCTCGATCGGCAGG
>CAIUDK010000025.1 GCA_903897875.1 uncultured Hyphomicrobiales bacterium | reverse complement strand
CTAACTCTGGGCGTTTCGATCCTCTCGGCATCCTCATTGCCAAGCGTGGCTGCTGAGGACGGTTTCTTCGCAAACAAGACAATTACGGTGCTGATCGCCTCGTCTGCAGGCGGTGGTTTGGACACGTTTGGTCGCTTGGTGTCTCGCCATCTTGGCAAGCATTTGCCCGGCACGCCAAATGTTATCGCGCAAAATATGCCAGGTGCTGGTGGCGCGCTTGTGGCCGGACAATTGTATAATGTGGTGCCTAAAGACGGCACCGTGATGGGCATTCCATTTGCCTCGGTTATCATGGATCCTTTGCTGACGGGCGGTCGCAAAGAATATGATCCAAAGCTGTTCAATTATATTGGCAATGCGCAGTCAGAAGTTCTGTTGTGTTTTGTGCGCAAAGATTCGCCTTGGACCACGCTGGCGGATACGCAGACGAAAGAGATTATTCTTGGTTCGTCAGCTCCAGGCAGCCCAAGCTATGATTTTCCAATCGTCGCCCAAAAGCTGCTCGGTCTGAAATTGAAGATGGTGACAGGCTATAAGGGCTCACGCGAAGTGACTCTTGCGATGGAGGCTGGCGAGCTTCAAGGCACATGCGGATTGTCTTGGACAACGCTGAAAATTCAATATCCAGACGTCATCAAGGGCGACGGCTTTGGTCGCGTCTTCGCTCAGGAAGACATTACCGGTTTGCCTAAGTTCACTGATGCAGGTGTGCCAAAGATCATCACGCTGGCAAAGACCGATGAACAAAAGCAAGCGTTTGAGATGTTGTATTCACAAAACTCATTCGCGCGTCCGTTCCTCTATCCACCAGGTGTTCCAGCAGAGCGCGTGCAGATTGTACGCCGTGCATTTGATGAAACAATGAAGGACCCTGAGCTTGTGTCAGAAGCTGGTCGTTTGAATATTGATTTGGCACCATCAACGGGTGAGGCCGTGCAGGCGGCTGTTGAAAAGCTTTATCGCACGCCACAAAAGGTCATTGATGATGTGAAAGCGGCGCTCGCGACGCGCTAAACATTATGACGACCCACTTTGAATTTTGTAGCTCACGACAATGGATCAGATGCCATGGATGATGTCACTCATCAGGACACTAAGGGTTATAAATGGCCAGCTGAAGGCCCAAGCCGCATTCCATATTGGGTCTACAACAGCCAAGAGATTTATGATCTTGAGCAAGAGCGGATCTTTGGCAAAAGCTGGTCTTATGTGGCGCTTGAGGCCGAAATTCCAAACGCTGGCGATTTTATAAGATCGACAGTTGGTGACAAATCCGTTGTTGTGACGCGCGATGCAGCAGGCTCTATCAATGTGTTTGCCAATCGTTGCGCACATCGTGGCGTGGAATTTTGTCGCCATGATCGTGGCAATACAAAAACCTTCACCTGCCCATATCACCAATGGGCTTATGACAGCAGCGGCATGCTCATCGGCATGCCGTTTCGTCGCGGCTATAAGGGCAAGGGCGGCATGCCCACAGACTTCGCGCTCGCCGAACATGGCGCGCAGGCATTGGCTGTGGCAGTCCGCAATGGCGTGATCTTCGCGTCGTTCGACCACACGCTTGAATCGTTCGAAGATTATCTTGGCAAGGATATGCTGGGGTACTTTGATCGCGTGTTTGATGGCCGCAAGTTGGAGCTGCTCGGTTATCAACGTCAGCGTATTGCGTGCAATTGGAAATTCATGTTTGAGAACTTGAAAGATCCATATCACGCCAGCGTTTTGCATGTGTTTCTGATCACTTTTGGACTCTTTCGTCTGGATCAGGAATCGGCTGTTCATATGGATCCCACAGGCCGCCATTCGGCTCTCATCAGTCGCAAGGGTGAGCAGGGGCTCAATGCTGCCACTGCCGAGATGGCAAACTTCCGCGCGGATCTCAAGTTGAATGATCCTCGACTGTTGGATCCCGTGCGTGAATTTCCGGGCGATATGACTGTTGTGATGCAGACAATCTTCCCCAATCTTATCGTGCAACAGCAATCCAACACGTTGGCCATGCGCCAGCTTGTGCCAAGAGGGCCGAAGCATTTCGATCTGAATTGGACGTTCTTTGGCTACGCTGATGACACGCCAGAAATGCGCCAGCGCCGTATTCGTCAGGCGAATCTCATGGGGCCTTCAGGGCTTGTGTCGGTCGATGATAGCGAAGTGATTGCGATGTCTCAGAAGGGCGCAGATTCATCGATTGGCCGCGATGCCATCGCTGAGATGGGTGGGCGCAATGTTGAAAATTCGGATCACATGATCACAGAAGCCGGCATCCGTGGTTTCTATCAAACCTACATCAAGATGATGGGGCTTTAAGATGAAGCCATCAAATGAAAATATCGCACTTCAATTCGCATTGACGCAATTCAACGCTGAATATGCCGCGGCTTTGGATGGCGGGTCTTATGATCTCTGGCCGGAATATTTCACTGAAGAGTGTCTCTATCAGGTGATGCCAAAAGAGAACTATGATCTCGGCCTGCCGATTGCGCTGATCCATTGTGAGAGCAAGGGTATGCTCAAAGATCGCGTCAACGCTGTGAAAGACACAGTGATGGCGGAGCCGCGCTCCATGCGTCATTTTGTGACGAACACACGCGTTGTTCGTCAGGAAGACGGCGTGATCTATTCAGAAAGCAATGTGCTGCTTGTTGAAACGATGATTGATCGCATGACAGAAGTAGTTCTGTCTGGTCGCTTCGTTGATCAGTTTGTGACGGTCGATGATCGTCTGCTCTTGAAGCAAAGAATATGTGTAACGGATACGCTGCTGATACCGACATCGTTGGTTGTGCCTGTATAACCGTTCAGAAAATTAGAGGGGAGAATTCTATGAAAAATATCGGACTGATCGTACCGCCGCTGACACCATTCACCGATAAGTTGACGGTAGATTACGCATCGCTTTCACGCCAGATTGATTACATTATCAATGATTGCAAAGCGTCAATGATTGTTGCCGCCGGTGTTGAGGCGCAGGAATATCATTATCTTTCATTCGATCAGCGCAAAGAGCTGGTCTCGAAGACGATTGAATTTGTTGGCGGACGTTGCCCAGTGGCAGCTGGCGTGTCGCATCCAAATGTGAAAACTGTTCTTGAGTTGGCCGAATTTGCTAAGAAGCAAGGCGCAACAGCCATTCAGCTTTTGGCGCCTTTGCGTCCCTTTGGTGGGCCACCAAGTGATGGCGATTTGGCTGCGTATTTTTCGGCAGTCGATAAAGAAACTCCGCTCCCGATCGTGCTGTATCTCAACGCCGGTCCCGGTGCTGATGTATCCATAAAGATGACAACGGAATTGGCGAAACTGCCAAATGTGAAATACATCAAAGAAAGCTCACGCGATTTGGCGCGTGTGTCTCGTTTGATTGCTGAAATCGAATATCCCGGTCACGCGCAATATTACACCACAATGCAGATGTTGCTTGCGACATTGGAGCTGGGTGGGTCGGGCGCAACCATGCCACCGCCGGGCGCTGAAATTGCCCGTCACATCATTGATTTCTTCAAGGCTGGAAATATCACTGAGGCCGCGCGGATTCAAAAAGAGTTTTCGCTCTTCCCAGCACGCTGGATGCATCGTGGTCTAACGCCAACTTTGAAGGCTGCCATGAAGATCATCGGCAGAAATTCGGGAGACATGTTCCCTCCCTACCAGGGCGTCAGCAAAGAAGAATATGTTGAGCTTGAAGCCTATTTGAAGACGACTTCGCTCAAGTTTCAAAAATAAAAAGCTCAAGGGGAGTTCATTATGTCTTTGAATGTCAAAGTTTCAGATCATGTTGCGCGCATCACGCTCAGCAATCCAGATGCAGGAAACCGCATCTCTCAAAAGACCGTTGGTGATATTGCGAACGCTTTGAATCAAGTCGCCAAGAACGTCGATGTTAAAGTTGTCGTGATTGACGCTATGGGTGAAAACTTCTGTGTGGGTCGCGAGCAGGGCGGCCCTAAAAGCGATACGCCATTGGCGCTTCGTGCTGCGATGATGGAACCCATCATTGATGTTTATCGTGCCTTTCGTAATGTTGAAGTGCCAATCATCTGTCTTGTTCAGGGACAGGCGAATGGTTTTGGCGCAGCATTGGCAGCCTCGGCCGATATGACGATTGCAGCCAGCAATGCGAAGTTTTCGTTTCCTGAGCTGAAGTCAAACATGCCGCCAACACTTGCTATGGCGACAGTTATGGACCGCGTGCCTCTCAAGGCATTAACGTGGATGGTGTTTACAAGCCGTCCGATTGAAGCAACCCGCGCGCAGCAATCTGGCCTTGTGAGCGAAGTTGTTCCAACAGAACAGCTTGCTTCGTTTGGCGAAGAAGTTGTCGCGGGTCTGCTTGAAAAGTCACGCT
>CAIUDK010000024.1 GCA_903897875.1 uncultured Hyphomicrobiales bacterium | reverse complement strand
GTCGTATCAAAAAGACCGCGAGCTCGGATGTTTTTACCTAAGAGCGAGGCAAGTGAAACCCCTGCTTGATCAAATTTTTTTGCCACATTCGAAGAAACAGACAGGGCAATATCCCGGTATCGGTCGCCACCAAGGTTAAGGTAAGTGCGAGAGCGGCTATGGGACATTCCAAGCACGCGGCCTTCTGTTAGCAAAATTGTCCCAGATGCCTTGGCAAAAGCCGCATGGTCCGTTGGATCAATAGGGCGATTTTCACTCACTGCCCACAAACCTCGTTGCGCATGGCGAGCATCATCCTCAACCGCTAACAGCCTATCCCGACAATCTTGAATTGCCGAATCCATTTGCACGCGGGCTAGGCCTGATTCGATGAGCGCCTCAGTCACCGAAATTTTCTCGATCCCAGGCAACAATATGAATGCCATCCGACGGCCCCAGCGGTCCTCAGACTTGCTTACAGTTTCGAATCGAACTGATTGACCCCCGAGCCATGTACTCAAGGAAGCGCGGGCGGCGTCCCTACCCTGTGGTGTAGGAATTTCAATACCAGCAATCTGTAAGTGCGCTCCTGAGCTCATGCGCAGCTCAAGCGTAGTTTCGACTGCCTCGACTCGCGCCCATTCTCCCAAACGGGGCTCACAGGCTAAGGCGCCCGGACTAAGCAAGATGACAGACAAAGCAATTACAACGAGAGGTGGGTGAATCATAGAAAACACAAAGAATTAGAAAAAGGCAAAATCTGAATATTTGAGCTTAAGACAACATAATCATATAGCATTCGGGATAATGACCGTCATTCTACCTGACATAGTAACAATGGGCGCGAGCCTTAGGAACGATAATGACCGCGCACACATTGGATAAACCGCCTCAAAAGACCTATTTGGACGCCCTTAATGGGGCCGACCTTAGCAAATTGACCATCGCTGAAAAGGTTGATTATCTTGCTAAGCTTAAGGCTGATTTTGGTGAGCTGAACGCAAAGAAGGCCCCGACGGTCCTGCAAATGGACAGGAAGCTCCTTGTTTTAAAGCTTTGGCGTCAATTGATGGAACTCTATAGCAATGAAGCTCAGCCGCGAGTTAAGCCTAAAGCTGAACCTCAATCCACGCCTAAGGCAGCGCCGCCAATTCCTGTCGAAGCCGAGCCAGCGCCAGTCATAATTGTGGACGAAAAGCCGGCTGAAGGCGCGCCCCGGAAGAAAAAGGCAGCTGAAGCCTTGGCAATACCCCTAGAAGAAAAGCCCGAACCAGCGCCGGTCAAAAAACCAGTAGAGAAGGCCCCGCCCCGCTCTGCGACGGAACAGGCGTCTGAAATTGACCCGAACAACAAATTCGTTCCCATTCAGCTGAGCGTGGCTTGCACAGTGCGGAATGTTCCAATGCCTGCTGGGTTGTTTGTCGTTGTCGGCGGAGTTGAAGCGCGCGAACTTGTCGCGAGCGGCAAGGCAAAATTACTAAACCAATAATGGCCTAGCTCGCGCTTTGGTCAGATACGATATCCGTGGCGTCTGCCGTCGCTTTGGTGCGACGTCCTGCTGCCTTGCGGGCTGTATCAGCTGCTGCATTCAATTCACGACGCGCGGTCTCTGAAGACGATGAGTCAGTTGTGCGTGCGTCATCAAGCGCGCGTTCAAGAACATCCAACAGACTGCGGTTGCTCTTTTCCTTTTCGAGGGCAAGATTAATTTCGGCAACTTTCGCTTCGTATTCACGAGCGTTGCGATCAAGCTCACCCGAGACCTCACGCACCTTATTCTGCAATTCCTCAACTTGCTTCTCAAGTCGCAGATTGACTTTTTCACGCTGCTGAAGATTTTTGATTGCCAAATCCAACCGCTCGCTCACGGCCGATCGCGCCTGATTGACGTTATTGTTTTCACTTTCAAGCTTAGTGATAGTAACGGCGCGCTGTTCAGACAGTTCATTCAAACGACGCAATTCAATTGTGAGGTCTCCGACCTTACGATCAAGCGCTGATGTTTGCTTAGAGAGCACAAGCGATTCGTCACGAGCCTGCGACAAAAGCTTCTGCGCCACATCTGCACGACTACGTGTAGCCTCAAGCGCTTGTGTGAGTGACGATTTTTCCTGATTTGCCTCGGAAAACAAGCGATCATAAGCCGCCTGCAATTTAGCCTTATCGCCACTTAATGTCGAAACCTGACGCTCAAGATCAGCAACCGAGGAACGCGAACTGTTAGCCAATGCCTCCGCATCGGTTGCACGAATGCGCGCACGGTTGAGTTCGCGAACGGTCTCTTGAAGATTATGCTCAACCGTTGCTTTTTCATTTTCCAGAGACTTCACGGCCTCTTCTTGGATCTTGATCATGTTCTGTAGATTGAACACGCGATCCGTTTGCTCCTCGGTCGCACTACGCGCTTGCTCGGAGTCTTCTGTCAGCGTGCGAACCTGTTTCGACAGATCCATATTTAGCTTTTCAAGCTGC
>CAIUDK010000023.1 GCA_903897875.1 uncultured Hyphomicrobiales bacterium | reverse complement strand
TTTTTAGCCACTGCCTTCTTAGGGGCGGCTTTCTTGGCCGCAGCTTTCTTGGCAGGCGCTTTCTTCACGGCTGCCTTCTTGACTGCTGGCTTCTTAACCGCAGCCTTTTTCGCAGGCGCCTTTTTGGCTGCCGCTTTCTTCTTAGGTGCGCTCTTCTTCGTCAGCTTCTTGTCGGGGCCGCCATTGTCCTCGATCAGGCGGATCGCCTCTTCGAGGTTGATGTCGTCCTTCGACATGGACTTGGGAATGGTTGCATTGACTTTGCCATGGCTGACATAGGCACCATAACGGCCATCGCGCACGGTGACGGGGCCGCCTTCAGGATGCTCGCCCAGAATTTTGCCACCGCTTGGCGCGCCAGCTGCACGGGCTTTGAGAAGCTCAAGGGCTTGCTCAAGCGTGACGCTTTCAGGATCGGTGCCCTTTGGAATGGTCGCATTGACCTTGCCATGGCTGACATAGGTGCCAAAGCGGCCGCTCTTGACCGAGATTGCGCCGCCGTCTGGATGATCGCCCAGCGCGCGACCCGGTGTGGCCCCGCCAAAGCGACCTTTGCCGCCGCCCTGTTCTTTGGTGACAATTAGATCAATGGCGCGGTTGGCGCCGATGGTGAACACATCATCATCGCGCGTCAGGCTCGCATAGACTTTGCCATGCTGCACATAAGGACCAAAGCGGCCGATGGAGACGAGAATGGGCTCGCCACTGTCAGGATGCTTGGCCACTTCGCGCGGCAAGGACAGCAGAACAATCGCCTTTTCAAGCGTCATATCGGCAGCCGATTCACCCTTTGGCAGCGAGCTGCGCTTGGGCTTTTCGCCTTCGGCCAATTGCACATAGGGACCAAAACGACCATCGCGGATGGTAATCTCTTCGCCCGTTGTTGGGTCTTGGCCCAATACGCGCACGCCGGGACGATCAGGGTCCATGCCAGCGGCTTGCTCAGCATTGCCGGCAGCCAATTGGCGCGTGAATTTGCACTCTGGATAATTCGAGCAGCCAACAAAAGCGCCGAACTTTCCAAGCTTCAAGGATAGCTGGCCGACACCGCAAGTTGGGCAATCGCGTGGCTTGGTGCCATCTTCCTTTGGCGGGAAGATGTGGGCGCCCAATACCTCATTGAGACTGTCGAGAACTTGCGTGGTGCGCAGGTCTTTTGTCTCGCCGATCGCGGCAGAAAACTCGGCCCAGAAATCCCGCAACAATTGCTTCCAATCCATTTCGGAATTGGACACTTTGTCGAGCTTTTCTTCGAGATCAGCGGTGAAATTATATTCGACATAGCGCGAGAAGAAGCTCTCAAGGAAGGCCGTCAGCAGGCGTCCCTTGTCTTCTGGCACAAGGCGTTTCTTCTCGATCCGCACATATTCACGATCACGCAAAACAGCGAGCGTCGAGGCATAGGTCGATGGGCGACCGATGCTCAATTCTTCCATGCGCTTGACGAGTGTTGCTTCCGTAAAGCGCGGTGGTGGCTCGGTGTGATGCTGTGTGGATTCGATCTTTTCGCGCGTCAGCGGATCGCGTGCTTCCATCGGAGGCAGGCGGCTGCTCTCTTCATCTTCTTCGTCGTCCTTGCCTTCTTGATAAACTTTCAAGAAGCCATCAAAGCGAATGACCTGACCGGTCGCGCGCAACTCAAGGCGGCGGATTTTGGAGGGGGCAGGAACGTCGGCGGCAATATCAACCGTGGTGCGTTCCATCTCAGCCGATTCCATCTGGGCTGCAATGGTGCGGATCCAGATCAGTTCGTAGAGCTTGAGCTGTTCTGGTTCGAGATGCTTGGCCATCTGCTTTGGCAGACGCGACATATCAGTGGGGCGGATCGCCTCATGGGCTTCTTGCGCATTCTTCTGTTTGGTCTGATAGCGACGCGGTGCGGTTGGCACGTAGCGATCACCATATTCCTGAGCAATCACATTGCGCGTGGCAGTGATGGCCTCTGGAGCCATGTCGACGCCATCGGTACGCATATAAGTAATGAGACCGACAGTCTCGCCACCTAGATCGACGCCTTCATAAAGACGCTGGGCAATTTGCATGGTGCGCGCAGGCGCTAGGCCCAATTTGCGCGAGGCTTCCTGCTGCAAAGTTGAGGTTGTAAATGGCGGCCAAGGGTGACGCTTGGCAGGCTTGGCTTCAACAGATGTGACGGCAAAGCCAGCCGCATCAAGCGCAGTTTTGAAATCGGCAGCCTCTTGGCCCGTGCCAATATCAAGACGCGTAATCTTGCGACCATCAGCGCCCACGAGGCGAGCCGTGAAAGGAGCGTTAGCGCGGGTTTTGAGATGCGCCACCAGCGACCAATATTCGCGGGAAACGAATTTTTCGATTTCCAATTCGCGGTCGCAGACGAGGCGCAGCGCCACCGACTGCACGCGGCCAGCCGAACGAGCGCCGGGCAATTTGCGCCACAAAACGGGTGAGAGATTGAAGCCGACGAGATAATCGAGTGCGCGGCGGGCGAGATAGGCATCGACCAGCGCGCCATCAATCTCACGCGGGTTCTGCATCGCTTCCAACACAGCCGTTTTGGTAATCGCGTTGAAGACGACACGCTGCACGGGCTTGTCTTTAAGTACCTTCTTGGCTTTCAGAACTTCCAGCACATGCCATGAAATGGCTTCACCTTCGCGATCCGGATCGGTTGCCAGAATGACGCGGTC
>CAIUDK010000022.1 GCA_903897875.1 uncultured Hyphomicrobiales bacterium | reverse complement strand
CTTTACTGTATTCTTTTTCAGATAAAAAATTATCCTACGATCTTGGAGTATCACAGATTTTATTTAGAACCGCATTGGCCAGTATCATGGATGAATCGATACTAATCGGGTCTGATAAATCTAATCTGTTTCAAGGAATTTCGCTTTATAAACATGTCAATAATATCTATTTCATTATCACCGGAGGTGGTATGTGTAGTGAAGATATAGGCTACGCAGATAAAAATATATTAGAACAATTCATTAATTCATGAATTAATTTTTTTTGATTTATTAACAGACTTTCGTTTTGGTATTTTTATTTATTTTTGATTTTAAAAACTCTCAATAATATTTTTTGTATCTTAGAAACCTGAAGAAATTTGTGACTATTATTAATGATCAATATATATTGTTACGGCTTCAGGCATGTGAATCTGTTTTTTAATAACTCAGCCATAATAAAAAAACACATATTTTAAGTAATTTTGGAATGGCCTGTGCGTTATTGGGGGCGTGGGTTGCAAATGGTTAGCCCCCGAATAGGTGGGTTGTATTTTTTATAAAATATCGGAATTTGGAAATTGGTCGACGTTTCCGAATGTCAATTCGCCGGTATCAGTCCAAAAAACTCCAATACTCTTAACCTGTTTTGGCCCTATTGAATTCACGATATCAACATAAGCAGCTAGCTGCGGCCAATATGATGCATATCGTTGAGAGTGGTCTTTAACAGGACCACTCTTATGATCTATGATCAGGTACCCATTCTCTCCCTCGGCCAATAGGTCAATTATCGCAGTTTGAACGCCACCATCTTCGAGCGTAATTTCGAGGGGCTGTTCAACATAAAGCTTTTCATAACCAAGAGATGAGAGTTTCACTCGAAGTCCGTTGGCTTGCGCAGCAAGGGCGCCCGCATCAGATTCGTTCAAACGGCAATGTGGACCAACACGATGTTCGAGGTCTGGGCGCTGGAGTAGAATTCGGAATGCCTCATGGATAGCCGTACCCTTTTCAGTGGCGATTAGGAGTTCACCTCCATTGAGTAGAACCCCAGGTGCCACAACCGAAGTTTTTAATGATGTTGGAACTGATCGTTTAGTTGACGTTGCGTTAGATGGACCTAGTACCTGTACTAATGCAACGTCTTGGTTTTTTTTGATTGAGTAGCGAAGTGAGCGAGGCTTTTTAGTTTCCATACCCATTCGACTATTTAGATTTTGAAAGGAACTTGGAATAGCGGGAGAGCAAACATGATTACTTATGGGGAAAGACACTTCCCCCACGCTCATGCGTTCGTCAGCGACACTGAATTCACATTCATCAGTCATAATTTTTGAAGCTGTCAGACGCGGTTCGTTCTCTTTTTCCTCGGCAGCCAAGGGCCATTCGACTACCAACCTATCTCGTGCTCGTGTCATTGCGACGTAAAGCAACCTGCGACAGTTTTGCTCTGCTTCAGGCTTTAATAGATCTAAATACCTCTTGGTTGCCTCGGGTGCGGCAAATCTTGGTGAGTATGAGATCTCGGCGGCATTAATAACGCTATCCAAGTCTTCAAAACTTGGAAAGACCGTACTGAAATTACCCGGTCTTGGTTCTCGACTATCGTCAAGGCCACAGACAACAACCACAGGCCACTCTCTGCCCTTTGATTTGTGCCAGGTTGTTACTTCAACTCCATCGGCTTCCAATCCAAAAGGATTAGGACGCTTGTCCTCATTTGGATTACTAACCTTGCTTTCCAGCCATCCCAAAAAGACGAGTGGCCCATGTCCATAGAAGCCAGATGCCTCTCGCATATCTCGATGAGTTGAAAGAAATGCAGCTGCCTCAGCTTCAAAACGAAGAAGGTCTGCCCGCATTTGTGTTGGGTCATCCAGCCTATCACACCAATCCCTGAGGCCGGCCGCTTGGACGACTTCATGCACTAGGCGGTCTACTGGAGTGACTGATGTAATTGCGGCAAGTGTGTTGAGTGATTCTATCTCAGGAAGTGCGATGCAGCCTTCGTCAGCAATCGCCTTCAGCGCATCACCCAAGTCCATGGTGCTTGGACCTAGTGTAGCAAAGCATATGGCTGCGTGCCTGTCCTGTGGGTCTGCCACATAACGCAGTGCGAAAGCTGCAACCTGCACTATCGGACTTGACCACCAGCCTCCTTCCGCAACTCGAACATCTATTTCCAGGTCTCTTAGGGCACTAGCATAGGATTGGCATAAGCTGTTTGTCGGGCACAATATCCCCACATCCTTTGGCTCAAGTGCTCGTGTTTTTTTGGTGTAACGGTCGACAATTGTTGCGGTTTTGTCATTCAGCAAGGCGCGAACACGATCCGCAACAAAATGTTGTGGCTTGCTGCCGTTTCTAGCGCCGCGCTTCACCGCGAGTGAAATAAGTTCGATGGCAGGCTGCTCCCCTTCAATCCTGGTGGGGGTCAGATAGGTATACTCAGAGCCAAACAGGCGTTGTCCCAAGTTATTTACGAATGCCATGATGCGTGGGTCAGAACGCCAATTCTTGACCAGAGGGCTTGTAGGAAATTTCTTTGTAAGTGCCTCCGTCAAACGTGGGTCAGCACCTTGGAACCCCATAATGGCTTGCTTAGTGTCACCCACAATCAGAGCATGTTTTGCGCATCGCGCGAGGTTCCAAAGAAAGGTAAATTGAATCGGGTTTGTATCTTGGAATTCATCGATAATAACACAATCGACCTCTGACATAATTGAATTTAGTACCGTTGGGTTTTCAGCCAAAAGCTTAGCGGCATTTGTAACCATGTCCGAAAAGTCGATTACACCAAGCTGGAGCTTGCGCTCCTCGTAATCTGCCATTGCTGCTTGTGCACCCAAGACGAGGGCTCGAACATGTTTTATGGCATCTTCTAGGGGGCCGGGGTGATGAACTAGCTGGTCTGCTGCTAGCTTCACTGCGGAGACTAAACTATCGTAGCCCTCGGGTGTTGCGCTGCCTTTCATGGATTGGCGTAACGAACGTAACTTTTGCCATAAACGCCAATCAATTTCGCCCTTTTTTAAAGATTGTTCAGTAGCGCTAATATCACGAAAGTCCTCACGAAATTTATTCTTGGCAGTAGCGGATTTCATACCGTTTGCCAACGACTGCGGAAACTCCCGCAGCAAGACTTCGACTGTTGACTTTAGGTTGGCTGCGAGCGCCGAGCCGTTACCGATCGGCTCACCGTAACCGCCTCGGATTGATGCTTCAGCAAAGTCGGCCATTTGCGGATCTGCCCCACGGGCACCTAGGGACCGAAGCAGACCAATGACGCCTAATAGGCTGTTACGGAAACTATCTTCCTGAGTTTCATCTGAGACGAAGCTGGCCTTATATCCGAATGCCCCAAGGTTTCGACTGAGTTCGTTCAACTCTTGGTTTTCTTCGATGGCCCTGCGGATTAATAGATCTTGCTCATCTTCAGCGATCAGGCGCTGTTGGGGGGAGGCTCCATTGGCAAATGCATGCTCAATTAAGAGACGCCGTCCAAGACCATGAATAGTTGAGACATAAGCCCGATCGACGGCAAGGGCGGCTTCTAAATTTTTATCGTTTATCAGAGAAGCTCTGATGCGTTGGCGAAGTTCGGCTGCAGCAGCTTCCGTGAATGAGACAGCAAGAATTCGTTCAGGCCGAACAACGCCATCGCGCACCCACTGGGTCAAGGTCTCTTGAATATGATGGGTTTTGCCCGCCCCCGCTCCAGCAGGAACAATCGAGAGATTATTCATCGCCGATTACCTCACTATTGGTGGCTGTTGGATCGCCTTCTCGCATAAAAGAATTAATCAGAGGGCTCGTGCTAAAAGCGTAAACACCTAGAGAAGCTTTGTTTTTGAAAAATTTCTCATCGCTAGTTGTGTTTGTTTCCAGATGACCATCTTTCAGATGCTTAAAGCGATTTTCTATCTGGTGCAGCGCGTTTTCAGCGATATCTCCCCCAATGACCTCAACATATTTAGACTCAAGGCCGTCGGCGCCATTCATTAGCACGCCACCATCATTCAACAGATGATATGCAACGGCAGGACGTCCCTTCCAGGCATCCAAGCAAGAACCAATTGCGATTACCTCGGCGTTGCTTCGCTCATCAACGACTGCCGACATCTTACGATAAAGATCTACCTGGAGATCCCCTCTGGCACACCTTCTTCACGGAACTGGG
>CAIUDK010000021.1 GCA_903897875.1 uncultured Hyphomicrobiales bacterium | reverse complement strand
GACCAATCACGAATGGGCGCGCGATCACACAACACCCACATGCGCCAGCTGTTGATCTTGCCCAACATCGTGCGCACCGGCGCGCAAGTTTTGGCAAAGCGCTCATGCAATTCTGTTGGGTCGCCATAGGCATCCCAGCCTTCAGCAAATTTGTCAGAATGGAACACGGCGACAAGGTTAAACAATTCGCCGCCGCGCATCGGATATTGCACCAGATGCGTTTTCTCCCCCGCCCAAATCACCATGGACCACAGACGCAAATCTTCGGGCATCTCGCTTGTGGGCAATACGGCGCGATAGGTTACATGGCCCGACACGCGTGGCTTGCCATCGCCCACAATATGCTCGCGCACAATGGACCACAAACCATCACAGCCCAGCAAAGCCGTCCCTTCATAGATATCGCCGGCGAGTGTTTTCACCACAACGCGGCCGTCTGTTTCTTCAAACGAAGTCACTTTTTGGGATGTCTTGAGCGTAATCAAATCCGATTTTGCGCAGGCTTCCAACAGTACGCGATGCAAATCAGCGCGATGGATCACGCCATAGGGATATTTGAAGCGCTGCAGAAACTTGTCATCCAAGCGAATGGTGGTGACTTCCTCGCCCGTGATGCTATCGCGCATCATCAGGCTTTCTGGAAACACCGCAAGCTTGTTGATTTCCGCTGTTACACCGAGCTTTTCGAACATGCGAAACACATTGGGGCCAAGCTGAATGCCAGCGCCAATTTCGCCAAACTCTGCGGCCTGTTCTAGCAGCAGAGATGAAAAGCCCCTCTGCGACAGAGCCAAAGCTGCGGCCAAGCCGCCAATGCCGCCGCCGATGATGATGAAGGGGAGCTTTGAAGTTGCGGTCATCTGCTTGTCCTATCCATCAATGTTTTGGTGCAAGCGCAGATACATGCACGTGCATCTCGCCAATCTGATCGATGCGCGCATGAATCACATCGCCGGGCTGGACGGGTGCCACACCTTCCGGCGTGCCTGTCATAATCACATCACCGGGATGCAGCGTGTAAAACGACGAGGCCCAAGATATCAATTGCCGCACGCCAATAATCAAATCGCGCGTGTTGGCGTTTTGTCGAGGCTCATCATTGACGGTGAGCACCATGTTGAGTTGGCTTGGATCGTTAAGCTCGTCGGCTGTGACAAAGCATGGGCCAAACACGGTGAAGCTATCGAGTGATTTGCGCATGCTGCGCTCTTCTGGGCCGCGAATGGTCATATCGAGGCCAATGCAATAGCCCGCCACATAATCCAAAGCGTCTACCTCGCTCACGCGATCAGCGGTTTTGCCGATGATCACCACAAGCTCAATTTCATGATCGTTGCGGCGTTCTGGATGGCGAATTTTCACGCTCTCGCCAGCACCTATCATCGAGCTGGTGGCTTTGAGAAACAGGCCGATCGTCTGAATCTCAACGACCTTAGTGTTGAAATTGATCTGCGTGTCGGCCTGCGATTCCGCCAAATGGGCTTTGTAATTGACGGGAGCGGCGACAATCTTGCCCGGGTTTGCAATGGGGCTCAGCAGCGTGACGGATGACAGCGGTACGGGCTGCACAGTTTGAGCTGCGGCCTCAATGGCTGGCATGAGTGTTTTGAGATTGGCGATGAGTGGATCGACTGTTGGCAGCGGATAGCGATGCGCTGGCAGCGTTGCAAGAACGGACGTGACATCGAAGACTTGATCGGCTTTGACCAGCCCAAGGCGATTGTCATTGTATCGGCAAATCTTCATGTTCTATCTGGTCCTGCCCTAAATTTTTCTAATCACGATCTTTTATCTGCCGTGACGATGAATTGCCTATCACCCCGAAATGATGCGGGGCGATAGGCTTTTGCGTGGACTATTTTGTGTAATATTTGAAGAGCTCATCG
>CAIUDK010000020.1 GCA_903897875.1 uncultured Hyphomicrobiales bacterium | reverse complement strand
ATTGATGTGATCGACGAATCTGGCGCATCGCAAATGCTGTTGCCTGAAGCCAAGCGCAAGAAGACGATTGGCCTCAAGGAAATTGAAGCCACCATTGCAACGATGGCGCGCATTCCGCCCAAGACCGTCTCGAAGGATGATGCCGAAGTGTTGGCGCATCTTGAGACTGCCTTGAAGCGTGTGGTCTACGGACAAGACACAGCTCTGGGTGCTTTGTCCTCGGCCATTAAGTTGGCGCGTGCTGGTTTGCGCGATGGCGAAAAGCCGATTGGCTCGTATCTGTTTTCGGGTCCGACCGGTGTGGGTAAGACAGAAGTGGCCAAGCAATTGTCCTTGGCGCTGGGTGTTGAACTCGTGCGCTTTGATATGTCGGAATATATGGAACGCCACACAGTCTCGCGACTGCTTGGCGCACCTCCGGGCTATGTCGGCTTCGATCAAGGTGGTTTGTTGACCGATGCGATCGATCAGCATCCGCATTGCGTGTTGCTGCTCGATGAGATCGAGAAGGCGCATCCTGATCTGTTCAACATTTTGTTGCAGGTTATGGATCACGGCAAGCTGACCGATCACAACGGCAAGCAGATCGACTTCCGCAATGTAATCCTGATTATGACCACGAATGCGGGCGCATCAGACATGGCAAAATCCGCCATGGGCTTCACGCGCAACAAGCGGTCTGGTGATGATGTTGAGGCGGTCAATCGTTTGTTCGCCCCAGAATTCCGCAATCGTCTTGATGCGATTGTGCCATTTGGTCATCTGCCCACTGAAGTTATCTCGAAGGTCGTCGACAAGTTCATCATGCAGCTGGAAGCCCAATTGGCTGATCGCAATGTGTCGATTGAATTGTCGGATGAGTCTCGCGAATGGCTTGTCGAGAATGGCTATGATGAAGCGATGGGTGCGCGGCCAATGGCACGCGTTATCCAGCAAACCATCAAGACGCCATTGGCTGATGAAGTTCTGTTTGGCAAGTTGAAGAACGGCGGCACTGTGCGTGTCGTCGTCACGACGGATGAAGACGGCAATAAGAAGCTCGGCTTCGTCTTTCCTGAAGGCCCGGTTCTGCCGCGTGTCGATAAGGAAATTGTTGAATCGGCCAAGAAGCGTGTGCGTGAGGAGCCCGAAGTGCGACGTGCCAAAGCGCGCCGCAAAAAAGGCCCAAGTGCCGGCGAGAACGATAGCGGTGGACCATCAGAGGGCGGGGCATCGCCGATGATCCCGAAAGTGCCCTTAAAGAGCTAAGAGCTAAGTGACAGACCGGGCCAAGTGCCCGGTCTTTTTTTTTGGGCGTGCTGTTGGCTTTGGCTTATTGCAAAATCACGCGGGCTCGCGCATTTTGGCGCCACTGCAACCGCACATAAGTTTGGATCGCGTCCTGCCTCTTTCTGCCTCACATAATGACATGGACGAACTGGGTGGCCGCTCGCGGCTGCAATGGTTTGGCACGGGTCTGCGCCAAGCGGCGATGGGGCCGATGTTTTTGGTGGCCTTCAGTTTGATTAGTGTTGGCGGGCTGGCACGCGATGGTGGCTCGTCGATGGGCGTGGCGGTGGCCTCGACTTTGATTGTATGGGCTGGGCCTGCGCAGATCGTTTATTTTGGATCTTTGGCCGCGCATGTGCCGCTGGCTGCAATTGCTTTGGCCATCACGCTGTCGTCTGTTCGCTTTTTGCCGATGAGCCTTGCGCTGTTGCCCGTGTTGCGTGGCAAGCGCACGTCGTTTGGGTCACTGCTATTGGCGGCGCATTTGGTGGCGATGACGGTGTGGGCCGAAACCATGCGGCGCGCGCCCGCTATTCCGCGTGAAGCGCGAATGTCATTTTATTTTGGCTTTGCGTTTGTGTGCATTTCCGCCACGGCCATCTCGACGGCGCTGGGTTATATTCTGGTTGGTGAGTTGCCAGCACCTCTTGCGGCTGGGTTGTTGTTTTTGACGCCGGTGTATTTTGTCGCAACCTTGGTGCGCAATTCGCGTCGGCCGATTGATTATCTCGCCCTCATATTTGGTCTTGGGCTCACGCCTATTTCCAGCGCTTTGTTTGGCCCGAATTTCGATTTGCTCGCTTTGGGGTTATGCGCGGGCACGAGCGCTTGGTTTATTCAGCGCCAGCTTGATCACAGAAGGATCAAGCCATGAGCCATTGGTTCGATGGGCCGCTTGGGCCTTATGTCATGCTGCTGTTGATCGCGTTTTTGCCGACCGAAATTTGGCGCGTGTTATCGGTGTTTTTTGCGCGCGGACTTGATGAAAGTTCGCAATGGGTGGTTTGGGTGCGCGCGGTGGCCACAGCGTTGTTGGCAGGGGTTGTCGCCAAACTCTTGTTGTCGCCCTCAGGCGCTTTGGCCAGCGTGCCCTTGTTTGGGCGCGTTGGCGCAATCGCGATTGGGCTTGCGGCGTTCTTTGCGTTCCGCCGCTCCATTCTCGCCGCGATACTCTTTGGCGAGTCAGCACTGATTTTTATCGGCTGGTGGTTTCACTAAGCGCAGCGGCAATTTTGGCCGCATAGGCTTTCAGCACTTCGCCATCAGCCATTTGTCCCGTGTGCGGGCGTAGCGCCACGCCGTCCCAGCGGGGCAGAATATGCACATGCAGATGGAACACGACCTGTCCGCCAGCGCTCTCGTTGAATTGCTGAATGGTGAGCCCTTCAGCTTGGGTGGCGGCTTTAACGGCGGCAGCAACTTTTTGCACGCGGAGCATGAAGGGGCCAAGCGCATCGGCTGGCATATCAAGCAGGCCGCGTGCTGGCGTTTTGGGGATCACGAGTGTGTGACCATCGGCGCGGGGCATGATGTCCATAAAGGCCAGCGCCACATCATCCTCAAACACTTTATGGCAGGGAATTTCCCCGCGTAGAATTTTGGCGAAGATGTTTTGTGGATCGTAGGCAACGGACATGAGCGACTCCTTGAATGGTTTAAGTATCAGCTTTTTTTGAATGGCACATGCTCGGCGTAGATCTCAATCTCGGCCTCAACCTGCGCACGCTCTTGTTTGAGGAAGCCGGCGACCGCTTTTGCAAAGCTTGGGTTGGCAATGTCGTGCACGGAATAAGTTGTCACCGGCTCATAGCCGCGCGCCAATTTATGCTCGCCCTGCGCGCCAGCCTCAACGCGCTTCAGGCCGCGTTTGAGCGCGAAGTCGATAGCTTGGTAATAACAGACTTCGAAATGCAAAAACGGATGCTGTTCAATGCAGCCCCAGTTGCGACCATAGAGCGCATCGTCACCGATGAAGTTGATCGCGCCCGCAATGTAGCGACCCTCGCGCTTGGCCATGACGAGCAGAATCCGATCTGCCATGCTTGCGCTGATTTGCGAAAAGAAGGGCCGCGTCAGATAGGGGCTGCCCCATTTGCGCGAGCCGGTGTCGATGTAGAATTCATAGAACGCATCCCAATGGGCTTCGGTCAGATCGCTGCCGGTGAGGGCTTCAATCTCAATGCCGGGGCCGAGCGCTTCTTTGCGCTCTCGGCGGATCATCTTGCGTTTGCGTGAGGCGAGCTGTTCGAGAAAACCTTCAAAGTCACGATAGCCGCGATTGATGAAGTGAAACTGTTTGCCGGTGCGCTCCATAAAGCCAGCTTGGGCGAAAGCGTCTGACTCGGATTTTGGCAAAAACGTCACGTGGATGGAGGACGCATCGGCCTGATCGCGGATAGCGCGCAGGCCTTGAATGAGGGCCGCTTGTGCAATCTGCGGATCAATGTCGTTGCCGATTAAAAGGCGTCGTCCGGTGGCAGGTGTGAAGGGCACGCAGCTTTGCAGCTTGGGATAATATTGCCCGCCCGCGCGCTCCCACGCATCGGCCCAAGCGTGATCGAAGACATATTCCCCCATCGAGTGCGACTTCAAATAGGCGGGGCAGGCGGCCAATACTTGGCCTTCTGCATTCTCCACTAGGATATGAGCGGGAGCCCAGCCGGTGCGCGCAATGGCTGCGCCGGACGTCTCCAGCGCCAGAAGAAAAGCGTGAGATATGAATGGGTTATAGCGCTCTTCTGAAGAGTTTGAATCCGCTTCTTGAGAGATTGAATCACGCATAGGATTGGCGCATGCGTCCCATTGGGCGGCGCTAATCTCTTTGAGTGAACTGATCGCACGAATGGTGAATGTTTGAGATGACATCAGGGGCCCAGCGGTTTCGATCACCTTAATCTAAGGCGCGCATCATTACTAACCAGTGGTCAGTTTTGTCCCGGCGCGTTTGAACAAATGCCCCACGACCAATCCGGTGGCTGCCAGCATGGCCATGTTCAACACGATTATCGAGGGCCCAACAGTGTGAAGGCCAAAGCCGAAGATGACGGGGCCAATAGCTTGGCCCGAGAAGAACGAAAAGGCGTGCATGGAAAAAGCAGAGGCGCGCGCGTCTGGCGCAATATCGGCCACTTCGGTCTGAATGGAATTGTGCATCAGCATGAAGCCAAAGCCGGAGACGGCAAACAGCACCATGGTCACGCCCCAAGGCATGCCAAGACCAAGGCTACCCAGACCCAGCACAGAGACAAGCCCGCCGATTTGCATCATGGTGGTGCGCGCAAGATGGGGCAGGATGTATTTTAGAGTCAGCCCATAGGTGACGCCGCCAATGCCGATGCCGCCCAGAACAAGGCCCGCTTGCGTTGGACCGCCCAAAGCATTGCGCTCCAACATTTCGCCGATGTAGGGCGTCACGCCAAACATAGCGATGGATTCAACAAACACACCACCAAAGCAATAAAAGCTCTTCGGATTGCCAAAGACCTTCCGATAGCTCTCGATGGCGTTGGAGACTTGAAAGCGCTCTTTGGCTCGCGAGGGCTGCGTTTCGCGAAACACGAGCGTGGCACCAATGGCTGCCAAGAGAGCTGGCGCCGCCATCAGCACGAACACACCACGCCAGCTAAAGCTATCGGCCAAAATGCCAGCCAGACTCGCGCCAAAGATCTGGCCGGTGAGGCTGGCGGTGAGAAAGCGCGCAATCGCCATCTGGCGATGCTGGGGTGCCACGCGATCACCAATGATCGCCATCGCCACAGGCGTCACGCCACCCGCCGCTAGGCCAGAGATAAAACGTAAGCCCAACAGACTTTCAAGCGCGGGTGCAAAGACGCAGGCAGTGATGGCCAAGGCCATCACCCAAAGGCAAATGCGCAGCACGCGCGTCTTGCCATAATGGTCGCCGATGGGGCCAAGCAAAGGTTGGCCGAGCGCAGAGGGCAGGGCATAGGCTGAGGAGAGCAGGGCCGCGGTGGTGATGGGCACCATGAAGTCGCGCGCGACAGAGGTGAGGAGCGGATCAACCGCACGGTTGGCCACCGCGCTTGCTACGCCAATCAGAATGAACACAAAAGTCAGCAAAGCAAATTGCCCCCTGCATCCTTGCTAGAGAAGGTGAGGTGGCTTGTCCAATGCCAGACACGCATGGCCACGCCGCGCGGTGCGCATGGGCCACGCCGCGCGGCGCGCATGAGCCCCGCCGCGTGGCGCGCATGGCTGCGGCATTAACAGCTTCGCGGATCAAAGCCTTCAAATACAATCTGGTCAGCATGAACGCGCGCGCCCAGCATCTCCTCTGGTGAGCGGATGGTCCATGTGAGGACAGGCAGTTTGATGCCTTTGCGAAACAGAT
>CAIUDK010000019.1 GCA_903897875.1 uncultured Hyphomicrobiales bacterium | reverse complement strand
TTGTGGCTCGTGCCCCTATGGCGGAACTGGTAGACGCGTCCGACTCAAAATCGGATTCTGCAAGGAGTGCTGGTTCGATTCCGGCTAGGGGCACCATTCTTTCTTTTCCAGATAGCCAGATCCACCTAGCGGCTGCTGTTGGCCTCCCGCGATCTATTTACCGCGTAAAAGCTTGCGCAGGGAACTGCCGGCGTGCGGGTCCCCATAATGGAACACCGCCGTAGCGCGGATCTTGTCCTCATCGCACGGCTCGTTGCAATGAATCGTCCGGCAGCCCCAGAAGAAATAAATGTTGCCAGGAACCATGCGGACTTTCGTCGCATCGAGACGTCCAAACTTCAGCCCCGCCCTCAGCAAGCGCTGAGACACGCCGTTGTCTAGCAGCAGCTTATCTACGAGGTTGCCAAGATAGGTTTTTCTTATAGGCCTGGTGTTGGGCAGTAAAACGAGATCGCCAGCCTGTCCTTCGTTGGGAATGACAATCGGCAGCAGTGCCGTCAGCACATAGGAATCATAGTGAAAGATGTAGGATTCACGTTTCCCCGTGCTTCCAGACAGACATCGAAGCACTTGATAAAAGGGCGCATCAGGACCTGCGCGCCCCACACCCTTGGCGTAGATCGCCTTGCAAGCTGCAACGAATTCAGGTGCCTCCGCTAGCGAGGCCAGCAGCGGATCCGCGATGTTCTGGGGGCCTGTGAAGACGACATATTGGCCATCGGCTGCGCCAACCGCTTGCTCGACGAAACATCGCGCCGATGCCATTGCATCCGCATCAATACAGCCCTCGGCGACGCCGTATCCACGCTCGTCCATGTCGTGGACGATTCTGATTATGGTCTGTTCATCCAACACCGGAAAATTAGCGCTCATAGCTCACGGTTCAAAATGTGTGTGGCTGACTAATAATCACTGCTCTCCCAAACCGGGTCTGATGCGAATGATCGGCAGCTGCCGCTTAAACGCGAGAGAACGCTCTATCAAAAGCAGCCAACGCAGCTTTTGGCCAGCCCCCCATAGGGGGCAATGGCATCAAACATTATCACCAGCGGTGTGTCAGCCGGAATGCATCAGGGGTTACAGCAGCAAGCGTTTTACTTGGCTGACATAGCAGCTAATCGTAAGTGCCAAACACCGGACAGGAGCAACATTCCAAGCGACTGAGTTACCCGCGTCGCCCACTCAGCCTTCTGCGCGCCCATCCCACAATCCGACCATCCGTCAGCGCCAGACCAAATGCGATTAGGGCGACTCCCCCGATCTGCATCACCGTGATCGCTTCTCCCAAAAGCAGCGCTCCCATCGCCATCGCACTTGGTGGCACCATCAATGTCACAAGTGACGCTGCTGTCGCGCCTGTGCGCATGACCAATTTAAAAAAGATCAGATAAGCGACCGCCGTCGATAAAATACCCATTGCCGCGATCGAGACCAAAGGCTTCCAGTCGGGCATATTGAGCTGCCATGGCTCGTCGATCACGGCCGCCAGAGGCACGCTGATGAGAGCGGCCACCAGCACCTGACCAAACACCAATTGCATCGTATTCATGCCGGTGCGCTGAAACCGGCGGCCATAAATGCCGCCCAGTGCATAACAAACGGCGCCAGCCAGACACGACACGGCGGCCAGCAGATGCCCGCCCGATGTTTCGGGCCCAATGAGAACAGTTACGCCGGCCAGACCGACCAAGGTCCCCATGATTTTGGCGGGCGTCAGCCGCTCATCATGCGTCATCACATGAGCCAGCAGGACGGTAAAAAACGGCACGCCCGCATTCAAGGTTGAAGCCATGCCCGCGCCAAGCTGCTTCTGGCCCCAGATAATCAGCGTGAATGGGAATACATTGTTGAACAGGGCCATGACGAGAATCGCCCACCAATGCCGCCCACCTCGCGGCAGCGCCGTGCCTGTGACCAGCATCACCAGCCACAATGTGACGAGCGCAAACAGAACCCGGCCAGCCACGATGGTGAAAGACGGCAAAGCCCCAGCCGCCACTTTGCCAAACAGAAAGGAGCCGCCCCATAAAAGTGACAAGAGCAGCAACAGCGCCCAGTCAGTGGCCGTCATTGGGCGCAAGGCGGGGGCTGTCATTTCAAATCTCCAAGCAACTTTATGTCTTTAAGCAACTCGGGGATTTGCCAAATGGACCACAAGCCAATCCGAGCGAGCCCATTTGCGAGCCAACTGGCAGCCAAACCGTAAAGTTCTGATTCGATCAAGGGGCCTATCGCAAGGGGCCTATCGGCTAGACGGCCGCAAAGGGCGCAAAGACAGCGCTCACCTGCTCATAGACCTGCCGTTTGAACGGGATGATGAGGTCGGGCATATTGGACAGACGCTCCCAGCGCCAATCGTCAAATTCGGGCCGATGGCCGCCCTCAGGCGTGTGAATATTGATCTCGGACTCATGGCCTTCAAAGCGGAAGGCAAACCATTTTTGCCGCTGGCCTTGAAAACGCCCTTTCCAAGACTGCTGAGCCACAGGCGCTGGCAAATCATAGGTGTACCATTCTGGTGCCTCTGCGATCAGCGAGACGGAGGACACGTTGGTCTCCTCACGCAGCTCGCGCAGCGCCGCCGCATAAGGCTCCTCGCCCTCGTCAATGCCGCCTTGTGGCATCTGCCATTCATGGCCCTTGGCCACATGCTCCTTCAGCCGCTTGTTGCGACGCCGCCCGATGAAGACAAAGCCTTCCGGGTTTAACAGCACAACACCAACACAGGCGCGATAGATGGGCGGGGACATGATGACCTTTGAATCAGAGGTAGCTTAATCAGACTCATATAGCTTTAGGGAACAATCAAGCTTTATCCAAATGAGATAGACATCCTCAGCCTAGGTTCAAGCAGAGCGCGTCTAAACTAGCGAGACAGATTCGCGCTTGATGCTGTCACCTGACCCGCTAGCGCGCTGACAGGCACAAGCAAAACACCACGCCCTTCAAGCCCGCGCGCAAAGCGCGTCAGCCGCTCCACTGTCCCAGGCAGCCCATTGGCCACGCCAAAGGCACGCCCATTTTTGCGCGCAAGCACTTCCAAGCGCGTCAGCGCCGCTTCCATCAAGTCCGGTTTAGCCGAATCCAAAATGACATCAGCACGCACAGCTGGCAGAGCAACGCTGCCAGCTACATCCATCGCAACGCTTTGAGTTGAAGAGCCATCCTCGACATAAAACAAGCCGCGGCTAGCTATGTCCCGCATGACCGGCGTCAAAACATTCGACTGCGATGTCAAACGACTGCCAAGAAAATTTGCCACGCCCGCATAGCCAGAAAACCGGCTCATCAGCCAATGCAAATTCTCAAGCGTTTGCTCAGATGGCACGTCGGTCATCAACGTATGAGGGCCGGGAATATCGGCCTGATCGAAGGGCTCCATCGGCAATTGCAAAACAACTTCATGACCCTTGTCGCGCGCATGCCCGGCTTGCCCCTCAAGATCAGACCCATAAGGCGCAAAGGCCAAAGTGATGGCATCAGGTAGGCGATCAATCGCAGCTTGCGTGGCACCCGCATTAATCCCCATGCCGCCCACCATGATAGCAATGCGCGGCGCACCTGATTTCAATGTGCCGGGCGCAACCACGGGCCGTGCATAGGCATCAGCAGGGCGCGTGCCATCAGCGCCAATGCGTGGCAAATTTCCAAACTTACCACGCTCAAGCAATTTTTTGTCAGGTGTCACTGGCAAGCGAATTGTCATTTCTTGCTGCGGTACTGGAATAATCAGACCAACAGCTTCGGTACCGGGCTGGCGATTTACACGCACACCAGATTGCGCCTCAATGTCGCGCGCACTGATGCCTTGAGCCGTGTTTGGACGAGCTGGCGCTGCCGTGTTGCGGCCCACACTCCCAGTCACATCATCCAGCTCGGGCTGCGCCGCGGCAACGCGCGCATTCGCATCAGGCATATCAAGAACCGACTGCACTCTGAGTGTTGTTACAGGCGCGACCTGTGCTTGATTGGCAATATAGGGTGGCTGCTTATCAGCCACATAACTGAACACGCCGAGGCTGCCGACAACCAAAATCAACCCGCTCAAAGCCAAAGCAAACCATGGCACGTCGCGTGGCTTAGGGGGCGGCTCAAGGCCAAGGGGAGCGTTCAATGAATCGCGCGCCATGCAATTTTCCTTTCCGCCTCACTAGGGGGCGGCAATGATTATTTAAAAATCGAATCACGCAGCCCAACTTGCATCATTGAGATGCAGATCAGATCGCTCAAGCCCATAAAAACATTGGGAACCTTGTCATGAGACGAAGACCAAATGGCCCATCACGACACTCACTCAGAACAAATACTGCACACAGAACAAATACTGCACGCAAAACAAGTATTAAAATTTACAAAATGACGATGCTCGCCAATCCAGCGAGCATCGTCTGTTGTTGTTAGTTGGCTTTGCTCTCAGGCGCAGTCTCAACATTTGAAGCTTTTTTATTGCCGCGCAAAAGATCCATCGCGGCATTCAGCTGCTTATCGTTCTTTGGGTCTGGCGGGACATAGGCTTGTGAGCCTGTCTTCTCGTCTTCACCATTCTTCAAATGACCCTTCAGCGATGCTTCGCCCTTGGTGTCATCCTTGCCCTTCAACTCATCTGGCACATCCTGAAGAATCTGGATGTCTGGCTCAATGCCCTTAGCCTGAATCGAACGACCCGATGGCGTGTAATAACGTGCTGTTGTCAGACGCAAAGCACCACTGCCCTGACCCAGCGGGATGATGGTTTGCACGGAGCCCTTACCAAACGAGCGCGTGCCCATGATGGTAGCGCGCTTGTGATCTTGCAAAGCACCAGCCACGATCTCTGAGGCCGAAGCCGAGCCGCCATTGATCAACACAACAACCGGCTTGCCCTTGGCCAGATTACCCGGACGGGCGCTGTAGCGCTGCGTCTCGTCGGCATTGCGCCCGCGTGTGGAGACAATCTCACCCTTGTCGATAAAGGCATTCGACACAGCGATGGATTGATCGAGCAAGCCACCTGGATTGTTACGCAAATCCAAAACATAGCCTTTGAATTTATCGGCTGGAATGTCGGATGTGAACTTTTGAATGGCCTGCTTTACGCCCTCAAACGTCTGCTCATTGAATTGCGTGATGCGGATATAGCCAATGTCAGAGCCTTCCTGATGGAAGCGAACCGACTTGATCTGAATCACAGCGCGCGTGATCTTAAATTCTTTTTGTTCCTTGGCCGTGCCGCGCACAACCGTCAGCTTGACGCTCGTGTTGACCTGACCGCGCATTTTATCAACGGCCTGGTTGAGCGACAGGCCCAAAACCTGTTCATCATCAATGGCGGTGATGACATCACCGGAGAGAATGCCGGCGCGCGCAGCTGGTGTCTCATCAATCGGTGTCACAACCTTGATGAGGCCCTCTTCCTGCGTCACTTCAATGCCGAGACCGCCGAATTCGCCGCGCGTCTGGACCTGCATGTCCTTGAAGCTTTTTGGATCCATATAGCTTGAATGAGGATCAAGCGAGGTCAGCATGCCATTGACGGCAGCTTCCACCAGCTTTTGCTCATCGGGCTTTTCAACATAATCGGAACGAATCTTTTCAAAGACGTCTCCGAACAGATTGAGACTACGATACGTATCAGAAGCTGCAGCACGTGCAGTTCCCTGATCAAATACATGTGTTTGCGATCCGAGCGTCACAACAGACGCGCCCAGAACGGCACCAAGCAATACAAGCGAAATCTTGCGCATTATCCGCGAACCTTTTCCAACTCCGGCTTTGCCCACCATGGGCCCGGATCGATTGCCGCCCCGTCCTTACGAAACTCTACATAGAGAATAGGTTGCGCGGCTCCAATGGCAACTGCTGATGCTGCCTTAACCGAACCCTCACCCATTAACGCCACCGGCTCACCTGCCAGTACAAACTGACCAAGTTCAACATTTATTTGTTGCATACCAGCTAATACAACATAATAGCCGCTGCCAGTGTTAATGATCAAGAGTTGTCCATAGGTCCGCCATGGTCCCGCAAAGGCAACCCAACCATCGGCCGGAGACGAAACAATAGCCCCGGCTCTGGTGGCAATAGAAATTCCCTTTTCAACCGCGCCAAAGCCATCGGGCGCGCCAAACGCCTTGGAAATTGTCCCCGACACCGGCAGAGGCAACAAACCTTTTGCGTTCACAAAATCAATCGCAGGGGCTAAGCGCGACGGATCTTTGAAGGGCGCCAGCGCCAAACGGTCTGGCCCGGCCTTGCGGCGAAGCTCATCGGCCTGTCGCGATGCTGCTGCACCTTGGCCTGCCGCCTGAATTTCATTTTCCATCCGCGTGATCAGATCTTTGAGATCCACACTCTGGCGTGACAGATCACGCTCGCGGATACGCTGGCTCTCCAGCGATTTTTCGGCCTGAACGATAGAGGTCTGGCGGGCCGATACCAAAAGCTGGACGCGCTCGCCCTCGGTGGCCAATGCTTTGATCTCGCGATCCAGCACACTGCGCTCTTCACTCACCATCGCGCGCAGCCGCACAAGTTCTTGTAAATCCTTGGCAAGCGATTCTGTCTCGGAGCGCAATTCAGGAACAACCGCCCCCAACAGCATCGAAGCGCGCACAGCCTCCAGCATATCTTCAGGCAGCGCCAACACGGCCGGCGGGCGAAAACGCCCAAGCCTTTGCAAGGCTGCCAAAACTTCCCCCACCACAGCACGACGGCTCTCGAGAGATTGGCGGATCGCCGTCTCGCTGTCCTTGGCTTGGGATAGTTTGCGCTCAGCTTGAGACATGCGGGCTTCTGTGGCTTTGGCGCGCGCGGCTGTTTCAATGAGTGCTGCATTGAGGCGGGCGCGATCACTCCGCAGCCCCTCAACATCAGCCTCTAGTTTACGCCGCTGGGCGTCTGATTCTCGCAAAGTGTCTTCAACCGAGCGCAGCTCAAGCTGGCGATTGGTAAGTTCTGGTGAGGCTTCGGGGGCAACAGGTGGAGCCGCTTGCGCCCAACCCTGTCCCATCAGACCCAATTGCACACCAAGCGACAGGCACGCCGCGGACAAAACCGCGCGCAAACAGACCTTTAGGCTTGCAGCAGATGTGACTGGGGTGGGCTGGGGCAGCAGATGCATATCCTCAAATCAGTAGGCTGAGAGTTTATCAGCGCTTTGAAATATTTCCCAATTGTAGGGAGCTTCCATTGGGATCAAACGCGATGATAGGGGTGCCCAGCGAGCAAGGTCGTCACACGGTAGATCTGTTCAGCGGCCATCACGCGCACCAATTGGTGAGGCCACGTCATAGCTCCGAAGGCCAGAACGAGGCCGGCTTGGGCACGCAAAGCGGGGTCAAATCCGTCTGGACCGCCAATCGCAATCACGAGCGCCGACGTGGTTTCATCGCGATATTTGCCAATATAGGCCGCTAAATCAGGGCTGGAGAGTGATTTTCCGCGCTCATCGAGCAAAACCAGATGGGCGCCGGGGGGAATCAAGGCCCGAATGGCCTTGGCTTCTTCCGTCTTGCGATCTTCGGGGCGACGGGCGCGCCCCTCGTCGATCTCGCGCATCTCGATGCTGGTCAGGCCTATGCTGCGGGCTAGAGCCGCTGCGCGTTCAAAATAGCGCTGGCACAGTTCGCGCTCTGGACCGGATTTCATCCGGCCCACAGCTATCAAATAGACGCGCACAAATTAGCCCGCGCGCAATTCGTCTGGCCGGTCCCCGCCCCACATCTTTTCAAGATTGTAGAACTGGCGCACTTCGGCCCGGAACACGTGAATGATGATGTCGCCGGCATCAACTAGCACCCAATCGCAATGCGGCATGCCTTCAATACGAGGGGCTGGAAGGCCCATGTCCTTGCAGACTTTGGCGATTTGCTCAGCGATCGCGCCGACATGGGTGCTTGCGCGGCCCGTGGCCACAATCATCATATCAGCAATCGAGGTTTTGCCGCGTAGGTCTATGGAAACGATGTTCTCAGCCTTGGAATCTTCAAGACTGTTCAGGACGTTCCGCACGAACTTGCCAGCATTAGGCGTCAGGCCTTTAACTGGAGGAAGAGGAATTTTATTCCCTTCGGAAGCGAGCGTGGGGGTCAGCTTTTCTACTCCTATGGCGAGGGCATCAGGCACTCGCGATGAACTTTTGAGGACTTTATACCAAATTGAGACGAAAGTTTAGAGAATTTAGCACGAAACCTCAGTCAGGCTTGAATACTCAGTCAGGCTTGGCCTGAGCCCTGAGCTGCGTGGAGGACAGGTCCGAGCGTGGCCCATGGATGAACACAAAGGCCGGGGCCTGAGCGCCGGGCAACAGCCGGGCATCCGTCTCAGCCAACCGGTGGCGGGCTAGCAATTGGCCAGCTCGGCTGTTCATAGCCTTTAAGGTCGAGCCGGGCCGATCAATCACAACAATCGGTAAAGTCTCAGCAATTTCTTCCCAGCGCAGCCATTTATGAAAATTAGCCAGATTGTCAGCGCCCATAATCCAGACGAATTGAACCTGCGAACAGCGACGCCGTAAAAAGCTAATGGCATCAACGGTGAATTTGCTGCCAAGTTCAGCCTCAAATCCCGTCACATCTATGCGCGGATCATCGGCTATAGCGCGGGCCGCCTCCATCCGCTCTTCAAGCGGCGCAAGGCCAGAATGTTCTTTCAACGGATTGCCGGGCGTCACAATCCACCACAAACGATCGAGCCCCAGCCTATTGAGCGCAAGCTGCGAGACGAGCCTATGTCCTTGATGCGACGGATTAAATGTGCCGCCAAACAGTCCAATACGCATGCCCGGCGCAAAGCGCGGCAAGCGCACTAGGCTTGGTGGCACGACATCCGTCATGGACGCGTTTGTCCCGCGCCATGCACCCGGTAATTGAAGGATGTCAGCTGCTCAAGACCAACTGGCCCGCGGGCATGCATACGGCCTGTGGCAATGCCAATCTCGCCGCCAAAACCAAACTCACCGCCATCGGCAAATTGTGTTGAAGCGTTGTGCATGACGATGGCAGAATCGACATGCGTCAAAAAATAATCCGCCGCGTTTTGATCTTGCGTAATGATGCTATCGGTATGATGCGAACCATAAAGCTCAATGTGATCAACAGCATGCTGGATAGAATCGACCACTTTGACCGAGATGATTTTTTCCAAATATTCGGTGCGCCAATCTTCTTCAATGGCAGCCCGAACACGCAAATCAACACCACGCGCAGCCTCATCGCCACGGACTTCGCAACCAGCATCAAGCAACATTTTCACCAAAGGTGACAAATGCGTCGCCATCACAGCGCGATCAACAAGCAACGTCTCAGCAGCACCACAGATTCCGGTGCGGCGTAACTTGGAATTGAACACCAACGACTTGGCCTGTTCAAGATCAGCCGCGCCATGGACATAGACATGCACAATGCCTTCCAGATGCGCAAACACTGGAACTCTTGCTTCTTCTTGAACGCGCGCCACCAAACTCTTGCCACCGCGCGGCACAATCACATCAACATTGCCGCCAAGACCTTTGAGTAATTCGCCAACAGCAGCACGATCTTTGAACGGAACACGAGCAATCGCTGTATCAGGCAGACCTGCTTGGCGAAGGCCTTCGACCAAACATTGATGGATCAAAGCTGAGGTATGAAAACTGTCCGAACCACCCCGTAAAATGCAGGCATTTCCGGCCTTTAGACACAAGGCCCCGGCATCAGCAGTCACATTGGGACGGCTCTCGTAGATCACGCCAATCACGCCCAAAGGCGTCGAGATACGCTCAATTTTCAAACCATTGGGGCGATCAAATGTCGCCAGCACGCGCCCGGTTGGATCAGGCAAAGCTGCAATGTTTTCAACGCCTTTGGCCATTGCTTCAATGCGCGCAGCATCCAGCATCAAACGATCAAGCGCTGCAGGACTGACACCTTTTTCGCGCGCTTCATCAACGTCGCGTTTGTTGGCCGCAATAATATCTTGAGCTGAGGTTCGCAATAATCCGGCAGCGACCATCAAAGCGGTATTTTTGCGCTCTGGCGAAGCCAGTGCAAGTTGGCGCGCCGCACGCCTTGCTTCCTGTCCAAGGGCCAGCATGGTCTGATGAATGTCGCGCAATTCTGCGCCCGCACCACCTTGAATCACCCGAAACCGATCCATGCCTTTTCCTTTTCAAAATATCCGTGCAATTGCCGATTTGCACCCATCCGCTCTGCATGACACTTACGACATCGTCAAAATATGTGCGAAAATTTCGCACACCAAAACCTATTCGCCGACCAGCACCATATCATCGCGATGCACGAGTTCGCTGCGCCCTGCGATTCCAAGCACAGCTTCAATCTCGCGCGAATTGCGACCCGTGATCTGACCCGCTTCGCCAGAATCAAACGCCACCAATCCACGACCAATTTCTGCGCCCGATGGATCTCGCAAAATGATACAATCACCGCGAGAGAAAGATCCCTCAACGCGTGTCACGCCGGCTGGCAACAAACTCGCCCCAGCCATCAAAGCCCGAGACGCACCAGCATCAACATGCAAAGTGCCACGAGGTTCAAGCGAGCCAGCAATCCATTTTTTACGCGCTGTCACAGGATTGGACGGCGTCAAAAACCAAGTGCAAGGACCACCCTTAGCCACACGATCAATAGGATGTTGAATCCGACCATCGGCAATAATCATATGCGTGCCGCCAGTGGTGGCAATTTTGCCCGCTTCGATTTTCGTGCGCATACCGCCACGCGACAATTCAGACGCAGCGCCACCAGCCATCGCTTCAATCTCAAACGTAATGCGTGGCACAACAGGAATGAGAACAGCACTGGGATCTTCATGCGGAGGCGCTGTGTAGAGCCCTTCAATATCGGAGAGCAAAATCAAAAGATCAGCACTGGCCATGGTTGCCACGCGCGCAGCCAAACGATCATTGTCGCCGTAGCGAATTTCGGTTGTCGCTACTGTGTCATTTTCATTGATGACAGGCACAGCGCGCATATCAAGCAAACGGCCAATCGTTTCACGCGCGTTCAAATACCGCCGACGCTCTTCCGTGTCCGTCAATGTCACAAGAATTTGGCCAGCTGTAATTTGGCGATCACCCAAAACTTCAGCCCAGGTTCGGGCCAGAGCAATTTGGCCCACAGCGGCCGCGGCCTGACTGTCTTCTAAGCGCAAATCGCCCTTGGGCAATTTGAGCACGGTGCGCCCCAAAGCAATCGAGCCCGAGGAGACAACCAAGACATCCTTGCCCGCCCGATGCAGCGCCACCAAATCATCGGCCAAAGCCTCAAGCCATTCGCGCTTGATGAGGCCGGCGGCCTGATCAACAAGCAAGGACGAGCCGACTTTGACGACGACCCGACGGAATTGGGCAAGATCAGGCACTTGAAGATGAGGACGGGTCACGGGATGCTCGATTAAGACAGGTTCAATCGATTAAGACCAAACCGTTGATAAGTTCAACTTGAAGTTCAAGGGCTCCATCAACACCAAAGACGCCAGCTCTCTTAAGGACGCCAAGCCTCTTGAGTATTGGCACCCTCTTCTTCCGCCTTTGAGCGATCAATCATGCTGGCCAGACGACGCAACACATCCAAGACATTGAACTTGGTGGCCGCAGACAAGATCATCGGCGGCATGCGCCGATCCCCATCTTCAACATTGGGACCATAGGTCCGCATGGCGCGCTTCAAACGCTCCATCTGGAGCTTGATCGTCTCATCATCGACCGTGTCGGAGCGCGATAGGGCCACAACTTCGGGCTTATCGATCAAACCATGGCCATAGGCCGCCAATTCGCCGCGAATGATTTTATAGGCCGTTCCCGCATGTTCGCCGCCCGCATCCACCAGATGGAGCAGGACGCGACAACGCTCCACATGGCCCAAAAAGCGATCACCAAGGCCAAGGCCCTCATGCGCGCCTTCGATGAGGCCGGGAATATCAGCCATGACAAATTCGCGACCATCGACACCCACCACGCCCAGATTGGGGTGCAGAGTGGTGAAGGGATAATCGGCAATTTTAGGCTTGGCAGCCGAAACGGTCGCCAAAAACGTCGATTTACCGGCATTTGGCAGGCCCACGAGGCCAGAATCGGCAATCAGCTTCAAACGCAACCAGATGGTGCGCTCAATACCGATCTGTCCGGGATTGGCCCGGCGCGGCGTCCGATTGACCGAGGTGGCAAAATGCGCGTTGCCAAAGCCGCCATTGCCACCCTTGGCCAAAACATAGCGCTGGCCCTCGACGGTCAAATCCATCAAGAGGGTCTCATTGTCCTCATCAAAGATCTGGGTGCCGACGGGAACCTTGAGCGTGACGTCATCGCCACGGCCACCAGCCCGGTTACGGCCCATGCCGTGCATGCCAATCTTGGCCTTGAAATGCTGCTGATAGCGGTAATCGATCAGCGTATTGAGGCCGGTGCCACATTCGAGCACAACATCGCCACCCCGTCCGCCGTCACCGCCGTCGGGTCCGCCAAATTCGATGAATTTTTCGCGCCGGAACGAGACGCAACCTGCCCCACCATCACCGGAGCGCACATATATCTTAGCTTGATCGAGAAACTTCATGCTGTTTCCCTAGAGCAGGCTGGGGCTTGGAGCAATGAAAACCTCACAGAATCTGCAATCTTAGCTTCACAAACGTTGACTCGAGAGCCCAGTTCATCTAGTGAAACTGGTCTTCGTCGCGGCTTGTTCGCGTTTTTTCGTTTGCGCGATCGAAGATTTCGCTGGTTGACCCTGCAAAAGAAGCTGGCCATCCGCATCCGCGGGTAGAGCTAGAATTGAACACGAGGAATAACGATGTTCGCAGTTATCAAAACCGGTGGCAAACAATACAAGGTTGCTGCCGAAGATACGATTACAGTTATGACACTCGCCGGAGAGCCCGGCGACAAGCTCACTTTCGACCATATTCTTATGGTTGTGAATGGTGACAAGACCACCATTGGCGCCCCCACAGTTGCTGGCGCCACTGTCGCTGCCGAGATCGTCGAGCAGACGCGTGGACCGAAGGTTATTGCCTTCAAGAAGCGTCGCCGCAAGAACTCGAAGCGTAAACGCGGTCATCGTCAGGATCTGACGATTGTACGCATCACAGCCATCAACGCCGCTTGAGCCGTTGATATCTGAACTGAACATTCGGGCTTAACCCCGGGACTTGAATTCATCTTCGACAGGCTGACACAGCCGTCGAGTTAAAAGCGGAGCAGATCAATGGCTCATAAAAAAGCAGGCGGTTCGTCCAGAAACGGTCGCGACTCTGCGGGTCGTCGTCTTGGTGTGAAGAAGTTCGGTGGCGAAAGCGTCATCGGCGGTAACATCATCGTGCGCCAGCGCGGCACAAAATGGCATCCAGGCAACAATGTCGGCATCGGCGTTGATCATACTTTGTTTGCGCTCGTCGAGGGCAAAGTAGAGTTCATCAAGAAGGCCAACGGCCGCGCCTATGTGGCGGTGGTGCCGACCCAAATGGCAGCCGAATAGGTGGAAGCAGTCTCTTCCACCGGCCCATAGCCCCGGTGGATTGGATCTTTCTTTAAAAGACACAATCGACAAGCTTCTTTGGAAGTTAAGGGGAAATGGGAAACCGTTTCCCCTTTTTCGTTTTGGCCCTCGTCTTGCTTTGTGCATCGAGCCAAATGGAGCTTCCAGAATGTTTCCGGATCTGACGCGCGACGATATTTTTCAGTTAGAAACGTCACGGCTTTGGCTGCGCTGGCCGCGTGCTGTGGACGCAGCCAAAATGTCGCAATTGGCCGGCGACCGCGACGTGGCAGAAATGACTGCGCGCCTACCCCACCCTTATTCCGAGGCCGATGCTGGTCATTTCATTCTGGGCGCACGCTCTGGAAATGCCGAAGGGCGCGAGCTTGTGCTGGTTTTAACGCCCAAAAACCGGCCCCGTGAGGTTTTGGGCGTCATCAGTCTGCACAAATCCACCCCAGAAAAACTGCTGCTGGGCTTCTGGCTGGGCAAAGCCCATTGGGGCCAAGGCCTGATGAGTGAGGCCACAAAAGCCATGCTCGATCTGGCCTTCCAGATCACGCCAGCGCAGTTGATTGCAGCTGAAACCCTAACCACGAATGTCGCAGCCCAAAAGGTTTTGCAGCATTTTGGCTTTGCGCTGATGGGGCAATTTGAGACCAATGCGCTTGCACGCGGTAAGATCAATTGCTCACGTTTTCATCTTACGCGCGAAGATTGGACACCCAATATGGCGAGCCAGACAGTTCCAACCGAGCTCTCAACAGCGCTTTGATAAGGATCAGAGCGATCCGCCCCATTGCCGCAGCGCTTGCGGCAGAAAAGTTTGTCTGGCTTGCCGCCGGGAATTTTGTCTGGCTTGCCGCCGGGCGATGGTGAGTGTATCGCTCTGGTTCCTTTTGCAGACGGTCGGCATGTTCAAATCACTTTACCACTGGACGCTCTCGCTCTCTCAACATCCGCGCGCCGCATGGGCGCTTGCCGCGATTGCCTTTGCGGAAAGCTCGTTTTTTCCTATCCCGCCTGATGTCATTCTGATCCCCATGTCTTTGGCGCGACCCAAGCGCGCCTTTTTCTATGCGGGCGTCTGCACGATTGCCTCGGTGCTGGGCGGCATATTGGGCTATTTCATCGGCTCCGTTTTGTTCGACACTTTGGGCCAATGGCTGATCAATCTCTACGGCTATGGCGCGCGCATTGAGTCGATCCGGATTTTCTACGACACATGGGGCTGGGCCTTTATTCTCGTGAAGGGGCTGACACCCATTCCGTTCAAACTCGTCACCATCGTGTCGGGATTGTTGGGCTATAGCTTTCCGCTGTTTGTATTGTTGTCGATTGTGACACGCGGTGCGCGCTTCTTCATTCTAGCGGGCCTGCTGCATAGCTTTGGCGACCAGATCAAAGCGCTGCTGGAAAAACATTTTGCCATCTTCATGATCGGCATTGTTGTCATCATCGTTGCTGGCTTTTGGATTGCTGCGAGATTGCTATGACGACACGCCAACCCATTCAATCTTTGCGTGACATCTCACCACGGCGCGCAGCTGCCACCGTGTTTGCATTGGCACTGGCAACAATTGCTGGCGCTTGGATGTTTCAGCTGGCTGGCTATTTGCCCTGCGAATTGTGCTTAAAACAACGCTGGGCCTATTATGCAGGTGTGCCGCTGGCGGCCCTTGTGCTGTTTGTCACGCTACGCGGTCCGCGCGCGCTGATTAAGCCCGGATTTTATCTGCTGGCATTGATCTTTTTTGGCAGTGCGCTTTTTGGTGTCTATCACGCTGGCGTCGAATGGGCATTCTGGCCCGGGCCTAGCGATTGCACGGGTGCTGCTGGCAGTGCAGCTCCCAGCATGCAGGATTTTATGACACAGCTGCAAAGCGTCAAAGTGGTGCGCTGTGACGCTGTCGCCATTCGCATTTTGGGTCTGTCATTGGCTGGCTGGAATGGCGTGATTTCAGCTGCCATGTGCGCGTTTGCCCTGATTGGCGCGCGCAACACACAGAGCTAATCTTCAGACTTAATCTTCCGACTCGTCTTCTTCATCGAGCGCCAAACGTGCGCGTGCGCGCAG
>CAIUDK010000018.1 GCA_903897875.1 uncultured Hyphomicrobiales bacterium | reverse complement strand
CTCGTGCTCTTCTTTATCGCCAATGCGAAACTAGGCATTTTGCCAGCCACTGCCGTGCTCATGGTGGCGGTCGTGTTGTCACTGGCTTTGTCTTATGCGTTGACCAAACATATTCCGATTATGCCTCTGGTTGTGGCCGCCTCGGTTTTGGTGTTTGGCACATTGACCTTGGTTTTCAACGATAGCTTTTTCATCAAAATCAAACCCACCATCATCAACAGCCTGTTTGGCTGCGCTTTGCTGGGCAGCATGATGTTTGGCAAATTGATCCTTCCGGTGGCGTTTGAAAGCGTGTTTGAGTTGGATGAAGCGGGCTGGCGCAAGCTCACCGTCCGCTGGGGGCTTTTTTTCTTTTTCCTAGCGGCACTGAATGAGACTGTCTGGCGCACACAGACCGAAGATTTTTGGGTTAGTTTTAAAGTTTTTGGAACAATGCCGATCACAATGGTGTTCGCCTTTGCGCAGGTGCCCTTAATCCTTCGCCACACATTGACGGATAAGGACAAGACGCCTCCCGATCATTGGTAGGCATATCGTCTGGATATGCCTGCGCCTGCAGCCCTCCAAGGGTGTACCCTAAAAGAGGAGATCATGATGAAAACAACTTTGCTTGCGCTCACTTTGAGCCTGACAGCCTCTGCAGCTCTAGCTCAACCGCGCCCCTATACGCCACGCATGTCGTGTAATTCGGCATCACAAATGGTCACGACAAATGGTGCCGTTATCGCTGACACGGGGCCCAACACTTTTGATCGCTTTGTGCGTGATCGCAGCTTCTGCACGCCGTCAGAAGAAACCATCCCCGCCTTCGTGCCTTCAGCCGATAATAGACAATGCTTTATCGGTTGGACGTGCCGCGAATATGTGCCGGAAAATTGGTAGATCAATTGGCAGATTTGCCGAGTGCTTTTTCAATCTCGGGAAGAACCTGCGTTTGAAAATCAAGATTGCTGATGGCACCAATGAATTTATGCGCGATGGTGCCATCAGGGAGAACCAGAAAACTCTCTGGTACGCCATAAGCGCCCCAATCAATGGCGGCGCGCCCCGTGCGATCCTGCCCGATTAAGCGATAAGGATTGCCGCTCTCTTTGATAAATTTAAGCGCATTGTCGGGCTCATCCTTGTAAGCGATGCCCACAATTTGAAAGCCACGCGCGCGCAAATTTTCATCTGCCGCCAGAAACATCAAAGCTGGATGCTCTTGCCGACAGGGCGCGCACCATGAGCCAAATAAATTGACCAAAGTCACTTTGCCCGCAGTTAAATCCACGTCCGAGAAGCCAGCCACATTGCTGCCGGGCAGCGCCTCCAAACGCATGGATGGGACGCGCTTTCCAATCAAAGCCGAGGGAATGTCGGACGCCAATTGCGGCTTGTCTTTTAATTGATCGAGCCGGAAATAAAACAGGCCCGAGAGCGCGATAAACAGCGCCAATGGCAACCAGACGCCCAAGCGCGACACGAGGCCGCGCGTGCTCTTGGCTTCAGCGCTCATCACTCTTGATCCTTGGTTGGGGAATCGCGATCAGGAAAGCGCGATAACGCGCGCCGCACATTGCGATAATCCCACACAATTGCACCAATCATGATGGCAATGATCACGGCTGAAAGTGCAAAGGCTGCAAAGATAAAACCGGAATGATCGCTCATGATAAAGTCTCGCTCTCAGTCTGTGCGGCCAGCATGGACAGACGGCGCAAGCGGCGATGCAAAATCTCATTGCGGATCGCCATCAGATGCAATGTCAAAAACAAAAATGTTGCAGCCAGTGCCATCACCAACAGCGGCACCAGCATGGAGACATGAATCGTTGGTCCACCCATGCGAAACACCGAGGCTGGTTGGTGCAACGTATTCCACCAATCAACCGAGAATTTAATGATCGGCAAATTGATTACGCCCACAAGCGTCAGCAAAGCTGCTGCGCGTGCTGCGCGGCCCATATCTTCAATCGTCTGCCACAGCGCCATCAGGCCCAGATAGATCAGAAATAAAATCAGCACAGAAGTCAGGCGTGCGTCCCACACCCACCACGTGCCCCACATCGGCTTGCCCCACAGCGAGCCCGTGACCAAACAAATAAAGGTAAAGCCTGCGCCCAAAGGTGCCGCCGCCTTTTGCGCAGCATCAGCCAGCGGATGACGCCAGACCAAAGTGCCAAGGGCGGCCATCGCCATCGTTCCATAAATGAACAAGGAGAGCCAAGCGGCTGGCACATGCAAATACATAATCCGCACGCTCTCGCCTTGCTGATAATCAGCCGGGGCGATGAAAAACGTCATGTAAAGCCCAACAGCAAACAGGACCAGCGTGAGGCCAGTGAGCCACGGCAAGACCAGAGCTACGAGTCGCAAAAAGTTTGTGGGATTGGCAAATTTCAGCATCGCACCGGTTTAGAACATTTTGGGATGAAGGGGAAACGGCTTCACATTATTCGTCCATCTGACGCAGCGCTTGGGCACCAGCCAAGGGCGCCAAAACCAGAGCCATCAAGCTCAACGCACATAAAATAAGAAAGGGCGTGGCAAACGGGATTGTGCCGCCGCTGGCGGCCTCGGCCGCAGAGACGCCAAAGATCAAAACCGGGATCGAAAACGGCAAGATCAAAATAGCGAGCAGCAGACCACCGCGCCGCAGACTGACCGTAAGCGCGGCCCCAATGGCCCCCAGACAGGTCAAAGCGGGCGTGCCAGCCAAGAGCGACACAGTGACGCCCCACAGCGCGTCCGGCTCCAACCCCAGCATGACGCCAAAGGCGGGCGCGGCGACCACGAGGGGCAGACCCGTCATCATCCAATGGGCCAAGCATTTGACCAGAACAATCACTTCGAGGGGCAGATCGGAGGCGCGTAGCGCATCCAGCGAGCCATCATCGCAATCCGATTGAAACAACCGATCCAGCCCCAATAGCGTGGCAAGAAGGGCGGCAATCCACAAAACGGCTGGCCCAATGCGCGCCAGCAGCACCAGATCTGGCCCAATGGCAAAGGGCATGATGGTGATCAAAATCAAAAAGAACACGACGCCCAATGTCGCCCCACCGCCCACACGGCGCGCCAGTCGAATGTCCCGCAAGAAGAGAGCTTGGATCATGGCCATCATGATGAGGCCCCCGAAGTCAGCGGACGCAGGTTCAGCTCACGGGCGCTGGATAGGCCAAGCTCGGTATGGGTGGCAGCAATCACAATACCGCCCTCGCCCAGATGAGCGCACATGATATCGCGCACACGCAATTGCGAAGCTGTGTCCAAAGCCGTGGTGGGCTCATCCAACAACCAGATGGGGCGATGCGCCACCAACAACCGCGCAAGGGCGACGCGGCGCGTCTGGCCAGCAGAGAGATAAGCAACAGGCACATCGAGGGCATGCGCAAGACCCATGCGCGCCAGCGCCTCCGTGGACGTCAAAGCCTTATTGGCAAAAAGTCCAAGAGACGAGTCGCGGGCCATCATCGCGGCCCAAAAGTTCAAATTTTCAGCAGCCGTCAGCGCCGACTTCAAACCATCCTTATGGCCAAGATAGTGCACGTAACGCGCATGATCTATGTCACCATCTTCATCGGGGGCACCGACTCCCGACAGCGTGATATGACCCGCGCAAAGCGGCAAAAGCCCCGCTAGGCTGCGCAAAAGCGTTGATTTTCCTGCTCCATTGGGACCAGCCACGATCAAAGCCTCGCCGGCCGTTACGTCAAACGACAGGCCAGCCAGCACAGATCGAGCGCCACGCATCACGCCCAAATCGTGAACGCTGAGGCCCAGGGCGGGTCCAAAAGCATGAGAAGACGCGTCGGCCAACAAGATCCCCCAAAGATTTTCAAAAATTCCCATCGTCAAAAGCGAGTGGAATTGCATACACTACAATTGTTCGTGTAGCGGTTGGCGCGAAAATTATCTATAAGCACCGCGTAAACCCCTTTTTGACTCAGACGTTCGGGACTGAAACATGGCTTCGTTAGACAGCTTCAAATGCCGCAAAAAACTCACGGTAGGCTCAAAAACCTATCACTACTTCTCGCTCAAGACAGCTGAGAAGAATGGACTGAAGAACATCTCAAAGCTGCCCTACTCAATGAAGGTGCTGCTTGAAAACCTTCTGCGCTTTGAAGACGGTCGCTCTGTCACCAAGGAAGACATTGCCGCCTGCGCCAAATGGCTCACCAATAAGGGCACGAAGGAAAAGGAAATCGCTTTCCGTCCATCGCGCGTTTTGATGCAGGATTTCACAGGCGTTCCGGCCGTTGTTGATTTGGCTGCCATGCGCGATGCCGTCACCAAGCTGGGTGGCGATGCCAACAGCGTCAATCCACTTGTGCCAGTTGATCTCGTCATCGATCACTCCGTGATCGTCGATGAGTTTGGCAATGCAAAAGCCTTCAAGAAGAACGTCGATCTGGAATACGAGCGCAATGCAGAGCGCTATCAGTTCCTCAAGTGGGGCCAAGGCGCGTTTGATAATTTCCGCGTTGTGCCGCCCGGCACAGGCATCTGCCATCAGGTCAATCTGGAATATCTTGCCCAGACGGTTTGGACACGCAAAGAAAAGTTCGCGCCAAAGCGCGGCAAGGCAACGACTGTTGAAGTCGCTTATCCAGACTCATTGGTTGGTACCGATTCCCACACCACCATGGTCAACGGCCTTGCCGTTTTGGGCTGGGGTGTGGGCGGCATTGAAGCAGAAGCTTGCATGCTGGGTCAGCCACTCACCATGTTGCTTCCAGAAGTCATCGGCTTCCAGCTCACTGGCAAGCTGAAGGAAGGCGTCACCGCAACCGATCTCGTGCTCACCGTCACACAAATGCTGCGCAAGCGCGGCGTGGTTGGTAAGTTCGTTGAATTCTACGGCGCTGGTCTTGATGCATTGACCTTGGCCGATCGTGCAACGATCGCCAACATGGCTCCTGAATACGGCGCAACATGCGGCTTCTTCCCAGTGGATGGCGAGACCATCAACTTCTTGAAGACATCAAACCGCGCCAACGCTCGCGTTGCACTGGTCGAAAAATATTCGAAGGCTCAGGGGCTTCTTCCGCACCAAGGCTTCGCCTGATCCAGTGTTCACAGACACGCTCTCTCTTGAGCTATCTGAAGTTGTGCCATCCATGGCAGGTCCAAAGCGTCCAGAAGGTCGCTTGGCACTTGAAGCTGTTGGTGAAGGCTTCAACGTTGCGATGGATAAGGAATACCGCAAGGGCGACGAGCAGCATAAGCGCTTCCCTGTGACTGGTCAGAAGTGGGATCTTGGTCACGGCGACGTTGTGATTGCCGCTATCACCTCTTGCACCAACACATCGAACCCAGGCGTGCTGATCGCTGCTGGCCTTTTGGCTCGCAACGCAGTCGAAAAGGGCTTGAAGGTTAAGCCTTGGGTGAAGACATCTTTGGCTCCTGGCTCGCAAGTGGTTGGCGAATATCTCGCCAATGCTGGTCTGCAAAAGCCGCTTGATAAATTGGGCTTCAACCTCATCGGTTATGGCTGCACGACCTGCATCGGAAATTCCGGTCCACTGGCTGCCGAAATTTCTGAGAGCATCAATGCCAATGGCATTGTTGGCGCAGCTGTGTTGTCGGGTAACCGCAACTTTGAAGGCCGCGTGAACCCAGACGTGCAGGCAAACTATCTGGCCTCACCTCCACTCGTTGTGGCTTACGCGCTTGCTGGTTCAGTCTATGCTGATTTGACCAATGAGCCTTTGGGTCAAGGCAAGGATGGCAAGGACGTGTTCTTGCGCGACATCTGGCCAACATCGAAGGAAATCGACACCTTCATTCGCAAGAACGTCACCAAGAAGATCTTCAAAGAGCGTTATGCTGACGTCTTCAAGGGCGACACAAACTGGCGCAAGGTGAAGACTCCTGAGAGCGTGACGTTCAAGTGGAACATGGCTTCGACCTATGTTCAGAACCCGCCTTACTTTGAAGGCATGACGATGACTCCTGCGCCGATCACCGATGTTGAGAGCGCACGCGTTCTCGCTATCTTCGGCGACAAGATCACCACCGACCACATCTCACCAGCTGGCTCGATTAAGTTCGCGTCCCCAGCCGGTAAGTGGTTGGCAGAGCGTCAGGTCCGCCAAGAAGACTTCAACCAATACGGCACACGTCGTGGCAATCATGAAGTGATGATGCGTGGCACATTCGCCAATATCCGCATCAAGAACTTCATGAACAAAGACACCACCGGCAATGTGCTCGAAGGTGGCAATACAACGCATTATCCAACCGGCGATGTTTTGCCGATCTATGATGCGGCCATGAAGTATCAAAATGAGGGCGTGCCGCTCGTCATCTTCGCTGGTGAGGAATATGGCAACGGCTCGTCACGCGATTGGGCAGCAAAGGGCACACGTCTGTTGGGCGTGCGCGCTGTGATTGCACAGAGCTTCGAGCGTATCCATCGTTCCAACCTCGTGGGCATGGGCATTCTGCCACTGACGTTTGAGGAAGGCACATCATGGCACACGCTAGGCATGAAGGGTGACGAGAAGGTCACCATTCACGGTCTGGCCAAGGGCCTGAAGCCACGCCAGAAGATGGAAATGGAAATCGAATTCGCTGATGGTCGTAAGCAGACAGTGCCTTTGCTGTGCCGCATCGCCACCCTCGACGAGCTAGAATACTTCCGCCACGGCGGCATCATGCAATATGTGCTGCGCCAGTTGGCCGCTGCCTAATTGCATTAGGCTTCTATGAGGCTTGCAAATACCAAACCGCCGGGGGCAACTCCGGCGGTTTTTTTGTGGGCGGGTGACTACTAACTTTCTTCAAATGCGAGAATCAGATATTGCCATGCTTCCCGTGCTGATCTTGGGGTTGAAATGGAATTATCTCGTTATCTTGTTGTAGTTCAACTAATTGACACGCGTCCAAGTCGACTGAGCGAATTGGTGCCCCGGCTACAAGATCAGCTCACACAGCTTTCTAAAACACCAATTGAGAAGGTATTCCGATCAGCGACGGCGGATTTGTTTGGCTATTTTATAAAGACCAACATGAAGGCGGTCCAAATTTCAGCCGCACTTCAGTCTCCCGGGCCAGCATACGGTGGCACCCTTGATAGGCGATCATTGCCATTTTTGAATGGTGACGACACTTTGTTTATTTTAGAAGTAGGTAATGATTTCATCGCAGGTCAAGACTTTGCTCGTCCAATGACTTGGTTGCAAAGAAATAGCTAGTTAGCTTTTGCATTACACTACCCCCAAACTTGCCAATCTGCCCCGCCCTCGCTAGTCATCGCGCAAGCTTTTCCCTTCAGAGGATCACCCCGATGGCAACCTACAAACTCCTTCTTCTCCCCGGCGATGGTATTGGCCCTGAGGTCATGACCGAGGTCGAAAAGACTGCTGCTGTTTTGAGCGATTTGGGCGTTGCCCATTTCGAGATGGAAAAGGGACTTGTGGGCGGTTCTGCCTATGATGCCCACGGCCAATCGATCAGCGATAGCGACATGGCGCTGGCCCAAGCTGCCGATGCTGTGATTTTTGGCGCTGTTGGCGGTCCTAAATGGGATGCTGTCCCCTATGATGTGCGCCCAGAGGCTGGCCTGCTGCGTCTGCGCAAGGATCTGGCCCTGTTTGCCAATCTGCGCCCTGCCATTTGCTACCCAGCCTTGGCTGATGCCTCGTCCCTCAAGCGCGAGATCGTCGAAAACCTCGACATTATGATCGTGCGTGAGCTGACCGGCGGCGTTTATTTTGGTGAGCCAAAGCAGATCATCGACCTTGGCAATGGCCAGAAGCGCGGCATTGATACGCAGGTCTATGACACTTACGAGATCGAGCGCATTGGCCGGGTGGCTTTCGAGCTCGCCCGCAAGCGTGGCAACAAGGTCACCTCGTCTGAAAAGCGCAATGTGATGAAGTCTGGCGTGCTTTGGCACGAAGTCATCGTGGCCTTGCATGCCCGCGAGTTCAAAGACGTTCAGCTCGAACATCAATTGGCTGATTCGCTGGCCATGCAGCTCGTGCGCTGGCCCAAGCAGTTCGACGTGATCGTCACTGACAATCTGTTTGGCGATATTTTGTCGGACATCGCAGCCATGCTGACCGGCTCGCTGGGCATGTTGCCATCTGCCTCATTGGGCGAGATGGATGCCAAGACTGGCAAGCGCAAGTCGCTCTACGAGCCTGTGCATGGCTCGGCACCCGACATCGCAGGCAAGGGCCTTGCAAACCCAATCGCCATGATTGGCTCTTTGGCGATGGCCTTGCGCTATTCCTTCGGTCAGGGCGACACAGCCGACAAGATCGAAAAAGCCATCGCCGACGTGCTGGCCAGCGGCCTGCGCACTGCCGACATTAAGGGCAATGCCACGTCAACCGTCTCGACCACTCAGATGGGCGATGCGATTGCCACCGAACTGCGCAAAGCATTCGCTTAAGCAAGAATCGCGTTTAAGGCAGAATTGGCCGCCACAAACAAAAAAGCCTCCGGCAAAACCGGAGGCTTTTTTATTGAGCTTTTAAGACGCTTAGAAGCGGAAAAGCGGCTCGCTACCTGGCAAATCAAAACGACGTGGCAGAGCCTCGGTCCCAAACTTACCTGTAAAAGCCTGATCAGGCACGCGCAGAACTGTGTTCTGCTGCACATAATTGGACTGGCTGCCCACGCGGACAACTTTGCCCAATTCTAGGAAGCTGCGATGCTTCACAACAAGCGGCTGTTCAGCGGCAACAACGACCTTCTTGCGAGGCTTTGCCGAAGCTTCGGTTGCCATCACGCCCAGTGTCAGGACAGACACCGCCGTCACGGCAAAAAGCACTTTACCAAAAACGCGCATCTGACTCTCCTTGGAATATTTCTTTTGGCTAAGATTCATCATGGTTTCACCTTAGTTTGAGCGCGGCTGTTTCGCAATGGCGGAATGGGCGCAGATGCATCAAGCCAAGGGCTTGTGCGCACACCCGGTGCCACTTTGGCCCCACAGCCACTGCCCCGCCTCACTTCTGTGCTGGTAAAGAAGCGGGCCAGATCATCATCGTTACCTGCTGAGATCAGATCCAGCCGATCCACCGCACAGGCCAAAGTTATGCGATCCACGGGCTGTTCCCCCCCGCACGCAAATCCCGCCATGCGGAAATCAGGCGCATCCGCCTCAAATCGATAGGCCAAGCAGGATCGCGTCTTATCGGCCATGTACAGCGTGATATCGGCCACTTCGAGGGGGCCAAAGCGCGTCGTCATGACGTCTGGTTGCGAACTGCGGCTCACGGAAAGTCCTGATTGTGAGGCTCTGCGGACTATATCAACGAAGAAGGGGCTTCGTGGTGCATCCTCAGCGCCGGGCCGATAGAAAGAGGCCGTCAGATAACGTTCTTTCTCGGTTAAGAAGGAACCAT
>CAIUDK010000017.1 GCA_903897875.1 uncultured Hyphomicrobiales bacterium | reverse complement strand
CTTTTTATTACGTGTTTTATTACATAGCCTCGCCGGGCGAGCGCTTGCCGCCCTTTAGCGGTGCGGCCACCTTAGCTTCATCATTATAGCTGGACGCGATCACTGGTCCTTCAGGCTCGAACGTCTTGAGTGTCGGGATTGCGCCCGGCAGACCCAGATCCTGCCATTGGTTGGCCAGCTTGTCGTAAACGGATTTACGCAAGCGGGTGCGCTTGGCAAACGTCTGCATGAAGCGATGGTTCTTACAGGCATTGATCAATGCCTTTGAACCATAGGGGCGTTTGTCTGGTGGGTTCTGGCTTGGGTCGAGCGGAGTGCTCCACGTGTCGCGCAAAATGTCGATATCATCGACAGGGTTGCAACGGCTGGCCATGGCCCAGATAACCTGATCCATATCGGTGGGATCAACATCCTCGTCCACTGCCACGATCCATTTGGTGTAATAAGCACCACCTGGCATTTGAGCCGCCAGAGCCAAGACCTGAGCGGCATGGCCTGCATATTTCTGCTCAAGGCTGACCACAATCATGCCAAAGCCACCGGCTGCCGCAGGGTGCGAATACACGCCATGGATCCCGGGGATGCCAAGCTTGTCGAAATCATCCCAAATCTTGGCCGAGCGGATAACCGAGAAGAAGCCGCTCTGCTCGCAGGATGGATAATCGGCCATCAATGCATTGGTGAGGATAGGGTTGGTCCGATAATGCATCGCCGTGATGGTTACGAAGGGGCAGACGTCTTCCGGCTTGCCGTAATAGCCGGTGAACTCGCCAAACGGGCCTTCTGACATCATGGAATTGGGGCGGATCTCGCCTTCAATCACGAGCTCAGCAAAAGCTGGGATCATCAGGTCGGTTGTCTTACCTTTCACAACCGGAATTGGGCAGCCCTTAATGCCGCCTGCAAATTCATATTCCGATATGTTCTTGGGGAAGCTCTGCGAGCCTACCAGCATGAACAAAGGATCAATGCCCCAAGCAGCAGCCACTTGAAGCGTCTTGCCCTGCTCCCAAGCGCGCGTGATGTGCAGACGCGCATCCTTGCCCGGTGACAGAAAAAGACCAACAGTGTTCTTGTTCTGCACCATCATGCGATAGGTGCCGATGTTCAGATAGCCACTGTCAGGATCACGCGTGATAACCGCGTCGGCGGTGCCGGCATAGCGGCCACCATCCAGCGGCCAATGGCGCGGGATAGGAAGCTTGTCCAAATCGATCTGATCGCCAAGCAGCGTATTTTCAAAAATAGGCGCCTCTGCAGCCGTGACCTCGACAGGCGGAATCCGGCGCTTGAGCTTTTCCTTTGTGCGACGGATCAATTCCACCGTCGGCGTATCGGGATGTTCTTCAAGGCTGATGGCGGTGCGCTTGACGCTCGGGCCAAGAACATTCCACAGCAGTTTAGCCTTGGGATTGGAATTCTCAAATCCAGCTGCATTCTCAAACAAAACGGCTGGTGAAGGCTTTTGCTTAGCAATGAGATAAGTGATCGCGCTCATTTCTTCGTCGCGGTCGACCGGCTTGGTCACTCGGACAAGCTCGCCAATCTTTTCGGCTCGTGACAGCCAGTCACGCAGATCTTGTACCGGCGCATGTGATGCGGCATTTGCTTTTTCGTTCATTCTACACATCCTTTATACGCGTTCCCCACGCGGCTTATGGCATCATCTGCTAGCTTCTGTCATCAAGTGTTACGCCCCAGTTCGGGTTCTCCCATCAGAGTTCGATGGCGCCCCTGAACACACCGGGCTATGTTATAAAAAAATGCTCAGAGATCGAACCAACCATGACCAATCCTAATGCCTCATCCGCGCCTCATCTCGTCAAGCCATTGGGGCCCGGCGATCATGTTTTTCTTGTCGATGGTTCGTCCTTTATTTTCCGTGCTTATTTTCAATCTATCCGACAAGATCCTAAATATAATTACCGTTCAGATCGGCTGCCCACTGGGGCCGTTCGCTTATTCTGCACAAAGCTCTTTCAGTTTGTACGTGAAGGTGCAGCGGGCATTAAGCCCACGCATCTTGCAATCATTTTTGACAAATCTGAAAACTCCTTCCGTAAGGCGCTCTACCCCGCCTACAAAGCCAACCGCAACGAACCACCAGATGATTTAATCCCGCAATTTCCCCTTATGCGAGAGACCGTTCGCGCATTTGGTTTACAACCTATTGAACAAGATCGTTATGAGGCCGACGATTTGATTGCGACCTACGCAAAGCAGGCACGCGCGCGTGGAGCAGATGTTCTCATCATTTCTGCCGACAAGGATTTGATGCAGCTGATCGAACCCGGCGTTGCGATGTATGATCCAGCATCGGGCGATCGCGAAGAGCGCAAAATTGGCCCTCAAGAAGTCGTCGATTATTTTGGTGTGACCGCTGACAAAGTTGTCGATGTTCAGTCACTCGCCGGTGATTCAACCGATAACGTGCCCGGCGCTCCCGGCATTGGCATTAAAACTGCGGCGCTCTTGATTCAAGAATATGGCGATCTCGATAATCTTTTGGCTCATGCTCATGAAATCAAACAACCCAAGCGCCGCGAGACACTCACCGACCCTAAAATTGTGGAGCTCATTAAAGTCTCCAAGCAACTCGTCTCGCTGGTCTGCGATGTTAATGTTGAAATTTCACTCGATGACTTGCGGCTGACGCAACCGGAAGCTCGTCCGCTCATTGCCTTTCTCAAAGCGCTCGAATTCACAACTATTACGCGTCGCGCCGCTGATCTGTTTGAGGCCGACGCAAATGAGATTGACGCTGATCCAGCCTTGGTTGGGCCAGGCGCATGGCGCGGACGCAACGGCGATGTGATTGCAGCGCCCCAGCAAGCAGAAGCGGCTGCAGTTGAAACAAAATCTCATGAGACACATTCACCCGCGCATTTTGCAGCCAAGCGTGCTTCTGAGGCCCTCACCTCAAAAATTGATCGCAGTCGTTATGAGACCATAACAACCCTCGAACAGCTTGATGAATGGATGCAGGCCGCACGCAATCAAGGCGTGCTGGCTGTGGATACAGAAACCGATTCTCTAGATGCCATGCAAGCAGAGCTTGTCGGCGTGTCGCTCGCAATTGCGCCTGATCGCGCCTGCTACATTCCCATCGGCCATCGCGCAGAAGGGAGCAGCGGCGACCTCTTCACCGGTGGCGGCCTTGTACCGGGGCAATTGAAACAGGCTGATGTCATTGCGCGACTCAAGCCAGTGCTTGAAGCTCCCGATGTTTTGAAAATTGCGCAAAATGCCAAATATGATTGGCTCGTGCTTGCCCAACATGGAATTGAAATGCAGCCCGTCGATGACACTATGTTGATGTCATATGTGCTTGATGCTGGCATTAATGGTCATGGCATGGATGAACTTTCGCAAAAGCATCTTGGTCACGAACCCATTAAATTTGGTGAAGTTGCAGGAACCGGCAAAAGCTTCATCGGTTTTGCCCGTGTGCCAATCGATAAAGCGTCGGAATATTCGGCTGAAGATTCAGATGTCACGCTGCGCTTATGGCAAGTGCTTAAGCCCCGTTTGGGCGGCGAACATATGGCGACTGTCTATCAGACCTTAGAGCGCGATATGCCAATTGTGCTCAGCCGCATGGAGCGGCGCGGCATTTCCATTGATCGCAATATTCTATCGCGCTTGTCGGGTGAGTTCGCCCAATCCATGGCGGGACTGGAATCTGAGATTTATGAATTGGCTGGTGAACATTTTAATCTCGGCTCACCAAAACAATTAGGCGATATTCTTTTTGGGAAGATGGGTTTGACCGGCGGCAAAAAAACCGCAACCGGCGCATGGTCAACATCAGCAGGCGTGCTTGATGAATTGGCAGAGCAAGGCAATGTTTTGGCCGCGCGTATTTTGGACTGGCGGCAATTGGCCAAGCTCAAATCAACCTATACGGATGCGTTGCCAAACCACATCAACCCAAACACAAAGCGGGTTCATTCGAGCTTTTCACTCGCAGCTACCACAACGGGACGCTTGTCGTCGTCGGAACCAAATCTACAGAACATTCCCGTACGCAATGAAGCGGGACGCAAAATTCGCAAAGCCTTTATCCCAACAGCTGGGCATAAAATTCTATCCGCCGATTATTCGCAGATTGAATTGCGTCTATTGGCTCATATCGCCAACATTCCACAATTACGACAGGCCTTCGCTGATGGCCTCGACATTCATGCCATGACGGCATCGGAAATGTTCAACGTACCTATCAAAGACATGCCATCAGAAGTGAGGCGCCGCGCCAAAGCGATTAACTTTGGAATCATCTACGGAATCTCTGCCTTTGGTTTGGCCAATCAACTGGGTATTTCGCGCGAAGAGGCGGGCGCCTATATCCGCAAATATTTTGAACGCTTTCCGGGCATCCGCGAGTATATGGACGACACAAAGAAGCGCTGTCGTGAGGACGGTTTTGTGACCACGATTTTTGGTCGCAAATGTCATTACCCGCGCATCACATCATCAAATCCATCGGAACGTGCATTTAATGAGCGCGCGGCAATCAATGCGCCGATTCAAGGCTCAGCCGCTGATATTATTCGGCGTGCGATGATCCGCATGGACGCAACATTGGCGCGTGAAAATCTCCAAGCACAGATGCTTTTACAAGTGCATGACGAATTGGTGTTTGAAGTTCCAGATCATGAGATCGAGAAAACCATCGCATGTGTGCGCAAAGTCATGATTGATGCGCCACACCCAGCCATTGAATTGGCCGTTCCGTTGCAGGTCGACGCAAAGGCCGCCATCAATTGGGACGAAGCACATTGATGTTTCGCTCTATTATCTTGGCTGTCTGTCTGTGTTTGGTAAACATGGAAGCCAATGCGGCAGGGCTCGACGGTCAAAGCATGAATCCAATGTGGGGCCTGCCCTTCATTGGCATCCTTTTTTCAATCTCGCTTGGGCCTTTGCTTTTTTCTCGCATCTGGCACCGATATTATGGCCTCATTGGTGCTGGCTGGTCACTTGCAGTGCTCATTCCAATGATGATCCTGCAAGGGGCTGATGTAACTCTTCCTCTGCTTTTTCATACGCTGGCCTTGGAATATTTGCCCTTCATCCTGATGCTGTTTGCTCTCTTCACAGCAGCCGGTGGAATCGTCATTCAAGGCAATCTGCACGGCTCACCTGTGACAAACACAGCGCTGCTCACCATCGGCAGCCTTTTGGCAAGTGTGATTGGTACAACCGCCGCCGCCATGATTTTGATCCGGCCACTCATCCGTGCAAATGACAATCGAGCTCACAACGCGCATGTGATTATTTTCTTCATCTTTCTTGTAGGAAATATCGGTGGGGCATTATCGCCCTTAGGCGACCCTCCATTATTTTTGGGTTTTCTGCGTGGTGTTGATTTTTTCTGGCCTGTTCAGCATCTGTGGCAACAGACGTTCCTGAGCATTGGTGTCTTGCTGGTAATGTTCTTTGGTCTTGATCTTTTTCATTACAGGCGAGAGGGCATCAAGCCGCTTGATCCGACACCTGATGATCCTTTGCGATTGAGTGGGTCACTCAATCTTCTTCTGATTGCTATCGCCATCTGCGCCATCGTCATGAGTGGTGTTTGGAAGCCTGACATTAACGTCCATATTTTTGGCACGCGCTTAGAGCTTCCAGCCTTGCTAAGAGACGGCGCGATGGTTTTGGTTGGTATTGCGTCTTTGCATTTCACGGATAAGTCCCTGCGACGCAGCAATGGATTTGAATGGGAGCCCATCATCGAAGTGGCAAAATTATTTGCCGCAATCTTTGTCTGCATTATTCCGGTCATGGCGATGTTGCAGGCAGGCAGCCATGGTCCCTTCGCGCCTCTGGTCAGTCTGGTCACAAAGACCGATGGGGGCCATGACGTGTTGGGTTATTTTTGGCTCACAGGATTGCTGTCGTCGTTCCTCGACAACGCTCCAACCTATCTGGTGTTTTTTGAAATGGCCGGCGGCAGCCCGCTTGAACTAATGACAAAGTCAGCCCCAACATTGGCCGCTATTTCACTGGGGGCCGTCTTTATGGGTGCCAACACCTATATCGGCAACGCACCAAATTTCATGATCTATGCAATTGCACGCCGCGCTGATGTAGGTATGCCGAGCTTCTTTGCCTATATGGTCTGGTCAGCCCTTATTCTTCTGCCGCTGTTTGCTCTGATCAGTTTTGTGTTTCTCGCTTAGCCTTCACACAAACAAAAAAGGCAGCGACCAAAGCCGCTGCCTTAAAATTTGAACCAGAGATTAAAGCTTATTCAGCTGCAATCTGCATGGCAGGTGCTGCATCACGAACCTGCTTGTCGACATGCTTTTCAAAGACAACAAAGTTCTTCGAGAACATTTCGACGAGGTGCTTGGCAGTCGCAGCAAACTCAGACTTCGAAGCCCATGTCTTCACTGGGTTAAGAATGTGCGGCTCAACACCCGGCACGGATGTCGGAACGGCAAGACCAAAGTATGGATCGGTCCGGAATGTTGCTTTGTTCAACGATCCATCAAGCACAGCTGAGAGCAGACGGCGTGTGACACGGATCGGCATGCGACGACCAACGCCTTCCTTGCCACCTGTCCAGCCTGTGTTGAGCAACCAGCAATCAACATGATGCTTGGCGATCAACTCACGCAACAGATCACCATATTCTGAAGCATGACGCGGCAGGAATGGGTGACCAAAGCAGGTCGAGAACGTAGCTTCTGGCTCTGTCACGCCCTTTTCTGTACCAGCAACTTTAGCAGTGTAGCCAGAAAGGAAGTGATACATCGCTTGCGCAGGATCGAGCTTTGCGATTGGCGGTAGAACGCCAAAGGCATCGCATGTCAGCATCACGATGTTCTTAGGGTGACCAGCGCGGCCCGTATCCGATGCGTTCTTGATGAAATCAAGCGGATAAGCGATGCGGGTGTTTTCTGTCTTCGAATCGTCATCAAAATCCGGTACGCGAGTTACAGGATCAAGAACGACGTTTTCCATGACTGTACCAAAACGCTCAGTCGTGGAATAAATCTCTGGCTCTGCTTCGCGTGACAGCTTGATAGCCTTCGCATAGCAGCCGCCTTCAAAATTGAAGACGCCTTCACGGCCCCAACCATGCTCATCGTCACCGATGAGGATGCGAGTAGGATCAGCCGACAAAGTGGTCTTGCCGGTGCCCGAAAGACCAAAGAAGATTGCCACATCACCGTCATGGCTAACATTGGCGGAGCAATGCATTGGCATGACGTTCTGCGGAGGCAGAACATAATTGAGATAGGTGAAGACGGACTTCTTCATCTCACCGGCATAGCTCGTTCCGCCGATCAAGATGATCTTGCGTGTAAGATCGCAGGCCACAACAGTTTCAGACCGGCAACCGTGACGCTTTGGATCAGCGCGGAAGGTTGGCAGATCGACAATCGTCATATCAGCAATGAAGTTTGCGACTTCAGCACTGGTTGGACGGATCAGCAGATTACGAATGAACAGCGAGTGCCATGCAAGTTCGCAAATGACGCGCGCACGAACGCGATAGGTAGGGTCCGCACCACCGATGAGATCCTGAACGAAAAGGTCTTTACCTTCTGCATGCTTCAGAAAATCGGCCATGAGCACATCAAACTGTGCTGGTGTCATCGAATTGTTATTGTCCCACCAAACCGCTTTTTCAGTGGTTTCGTCACGGACTGTGAATTTATCCTTCGGCGAGCGGCCGGTGTGGATGCCGGTTTCAGCGTTGATAGCGCCACCAGGCACAACCACTGCCTCATTGCGGCGAATGGATTCCTCGTAAAGCGCAGGCGCTTCAAGGTTATAGCTAACATTGCCGAGGTTCTTAAATCCGAACGTTTCTACCCCAAAGGCGCGATTAAAGGAGCCTGTGTGTTTCATTGCGATCTCCGCTCAAGTCCGGTTTTCCCACCCTCTGTGGGATGGTTTATCCTCCCGTTCCGGACCAGCCGGGAAGTTCTGCGGCACATTTAACCCCCCGAAGGCTTAAGGGCAAGCAGGCCCAAGCCTAAGAGTGGGCTTGTTTCCCCTAGGGGCGACGAAAAGATTAGTTTTGCCCTTCTTTCTTTGCGAGGGCGGACAAAATTTTCCTCAATTCAGCTCCGTCCCTAACCCTTTCAGGGAAGTCGATGCGAGCTGTTAAATCCCCGAAAGCGAGATCAAGCCCGTCTGGGTCCAGCCCAGTTGCGCGCCACCGGCCGTCGGGCTGGCCTGCCAGCAGCATGGCATAAAGGCTCAGAACCTCGGCATGATCGGCGTTGAGATGGGCCAGCGCATCAACCTCAAGATGCCGTAAATCGGCAACATCGGCCTCCGGTAAAACGAGATCAGAACGAGACAATTCAGCTGCACGGGCGAAACCGCCATTGAAATGGGCGCCCAAAACGCCAAGCTTCCAAAAGCCAAAATCGCCGAAATCTGCATAAAGAGCAGCCTTGGGGTGGCGGGCCAGAAAGCGGGCACGCGCATAAGCACGCATATCGGGATCAACCAGTTCTTGCATCTCACCAACAAACGTGACGCGAGGATGCGCCAGCGGATCGCCCTTGCCGACTTGGGACAAGAGGAGCGAAGCGCGCGGATCCTGCAGTAAATTTTGGGTGTGAGCTGACAATCGAGACAATAACAGCAGAGGAGAGCCATCGAGATCTGTTGCCACCGTGACCAAAGTCGCAAAGGGATGGCCCGACGTTTTAGATAATGTTGCCAAGCTTCCGGTTCGACTGGTACGCACGAGGCCACGGGCATCGTTTCGAGCATCATTCAATGCGTCGAATTCAAGTGCTACGGCCTTGGCTTTATCCTCATCTTGGCCGCTCATAGTGCCTCTTTTCATGCTGCCGGGTCTAAAAATCTGCAATTTAGATCATATATTGACACAATAGACGGAGCTAAGGCCACAATTCGGCCTTCAACGCTACCGACAGTCCGGCATCTGCTGACTTGAACCGTTTGATTTGCCGTTTGTGAGTTTAAGTCTTTCTCTTTCCAAAGATTGGAATGATCTGATGCCTACCATCGCTCTTGTCGATGACGACCGCAACATCCTGACATCCGTCTCCATCGCCTTGGAGGGCGAGGGATACCGGGTCCAAACATATACGGATGGCGCCAGCGCGCTCGACGGGCTGAAGACCAATCCTCCTGATCTGGCGATCTTCGATATTAAGATGCCACGCATGGACGGGATGGATCTCTTGCGTCGCTTGAGGCAAAAATCCGATCTGCCGGTCATTTTTCTCACCTCGAAGGATGAAGAGATCGACGAGTTGTTCGGCCTGAAAATGGGTGCAGATGATTTCATTCACAAGCCGTTCTCTCAGCGCCTCCTCGTTGAGCGGGTTAAGGCTATTTTGCGACGCGCCAATCCCAAAGAGGCCACAACCCAAAAAGAATCCGAAGTCCGCATCTTGGAACGTGGCGTCCTCAAAATGGATCCGGAACGGCACACCTGCACTTGGAAGGGTGATGCTGTCACGCTCACGGTAACGGAATTTCTTATTCTTCAGGCACTCGCGACTCGCCCCGGCGTCGTCAAAAGCAGAAATGCCTTGATGGATGCCGCCTATGATGATCAGGTTTATGTGGATGATCGCACAATCGATAGTCACATCAAGCGGCTTCGCAAGAAGTTCAAGCTTGTAGATGATGATTTTGAAATGATCGAGACGCTTTATGGAGTTGGTTATCGCTTCAAAGAAAGCTAAGCGTCGCGGGTAATGAGTTAAACAATGACCGCAGACGCAAATAACACGAAAGATCTCATGAAGCCGGTGGGTAAATTTTCACGGCTGGCGGAGCGTGTCGCGCCTGCGTTCAAATCAGCGCGCAGAGCAATAGAATTGAGATTGTCGTCCTCTCTGACGCGGCGCATCGTTGTTCTTAATCTTGGCGGCCTTGTCGCGCTCCTGATTGGTTTTCTCTATCTCAATCAATTTCGACAAAGCCTCATTGATGCGCGTATTCAAAGCCTCCAAACTCAGGGCGAGATTATCGCTGCAGCTGTGGCTGCCTCTGCTGTTGTCGAAACAGACGCCATTACGATTGACCCGGAAAAACTTTTGCAGCTTGCGCCTGGACAAAGTTATGGGGCGGGGGAAGATACCGAACCATCTTTAGAGTTTTCAATAAACCCTGAGCGCGTTGGTCCTGTTTTGCGGCGTCTTGTATCTCCCACACGCACACGCGCACGCCTTTATGACCGAGATAGTTATCTCGTTCTCGATTCTCGCTCAATGACAACACGATCAAATATTCTGCGGTTTGATCTTGCTATTTCACCGGACGACATAACACCGCCTTTACCTGAACGCATGTGGATATGGCTGAAGACGCAACTGGGCATCGTTGACCTTCCGCTCTACGACGAGTCGGGCAGTGCCAATGGCAGATATTATCCGGAAGTTCAAAAAGCCCTTTCGGGACTTGCAAATTCAATGGTCCGCGTGAATCAACGCGGCGAGACGATTGTGTCAGTTGCAGTTCCCATTCAGCGATTTCGAAGTGTGCGTGGTGTCTTGCTTCTGTCCACACAAGGCGGTGACATTGATAAAATTATTGGATCGGAACGCCTAAAAATTCTCCGCATTTTTCTTGTATCTGCCGGCGTCATGTTAATTCTGTCGGTATTCCTAGCCAGCACAATTGCCGAACCTATGCGCAGACTAGCTGAGGCTGCAGAACGTGTGCGATGGGGGATTAAATCACGCCAAGAGATTCCAGATTTTACAGATCGCACAGACGAAATAGGACATCTGTCTGGTGCACTGCGCGATATGACAACAGCCCTCTATAGTCGTATTGAGGCCATTGAGAGCTTTGCAGCCGATGTGGCGCATGAATTGAAAAATCCGCTGACCTCTTTGCGAAGTGCCGTTGAAACTTTGCCGCGGGTTCGCAATGACGATTCACGCATGAGACTATTGGCAATCATCGAACACGATGTGCGCCGATTGGATCGGCTCATCAGCGATATTTCTGACGCATCGCGTTTGGATGCAGAGCTTGCACGCGGTGTGACTGAGCCAGTCGACCTTGTAAATTTGTTGCATGCTGTTGTGTCTGTGGCCAATGAAGTCAAACGTGACGATCATGTTTCAGTCAGCCTAGAGGTTGCATCGGCTGCAACGGGCCGCGGGGCGGATGGCTATATCACTACGGGTCATGACTCACGGCTCGGCCAAGTCATCAATAACCTTATCGATAATGCACGCTCGTTTTCAAACGACGGCAGCGAAGTTCGAGTGAATTTG
>CAIUDK010000016.1 GCA_903897875.1 uncultured Hyphomicrobiales bacterium | reverse complement strand
TGCGATCAGGGTGGCGAGTGCGATTTGCAAGATCAGGCGATGGCCTATGGCGTCGACAATACGCGCTATGCTGAAAACAAGCGCGCGGTGGAAGACAAATACATCGGGCCTCTGGTCAAGACATCGATGAACCGCTGCATCCATTGCACGCGCTGCGTTCGCTTTACGGCGGAAGTGGCTGGCACGGGCGATATGGGTGCTATTGGTCGCGGCGAAGATATGGAAATCACCACCTATCTTGAAACGGCAATGTCATCTGAATTGCAGGGCAATGTGGCTGATCTGTGCCCAGTGGGCGCGCTTTTGCCAAAGCCACAATCGTTCCGCGCCCGTCCATGGGAAATGCAGAAGACTGAATCCATCGACGTGATGGATGCGCTTGGTAGCTCCATCCGCATTGATTCACGTGGCCGCGAAGTCATTCGCATTTTGCCGCGCAACAATGATGCGGTGAATGAAGAGTGGATTTCCGACAAGACACGCCAGATCGTTGATGGCCTTAAGGCGCAGCGTTTGGATCGTCCCTATATCCGCGAGAATGGTCGCCTGCGTCCCGCCAGCTGGCAGGAAGCGTTTGGCGTGATTGCGGCGCGCGTGAAGGCAACAACGCCTGATCGCATTGGCGCGATTGCTGGCGATTTGGCCTCAGTCGAAGAATTGTTTGCGCTCAAAAGCTTGATGAGCGCGCTTGGCACGCAGAACATTGATGCGCGCCAGGATGGTGTGAAGCTCGATCCAAAGTTTGGCCGCGCGTCTTACATCTTCAATCCAACAGTGGCTGGCATTGAAGATGCCGACGCTGTGTTGATCATCGGCTCCAATCCACGTCGTGAATCGCCTGTGTTGAATGCGCGCATTCGCAAGCGTTGGTTGCGCGGCAATTTGACAGTGGGTGTGATCGGCGAACAGGCTGATTTGACCTATGCAACAACCTATCTTGGTGCTGGCCCTGAGACTTTGTCAGACGTGGCAGCTGGTCGTGGTTTTGGCGAAGTGCTCGCTAAGGCACAGCGCCCGCTGATCATTGTGGGCCAAGGCGCATTGGCGCGTGAAGATGCGCTGACCATTTTGTCGCTAGCTGCAAAGCTCGGCCAGCGTGATGGTTGGAATGGTCTTGCGGTTCTTCACACCGCTGCGGCGCGTGTGGGTGCATTGGACATCGGCTTTGTGCCGGGTGCCAATGGATTGGATGCACGCCAGATGGCGTCGGGCCGGGTTGATGTTCTCTTCAATCTGGGTGCCGACGAGATCGACGTGGCAGCCGGTCCGTTTGTGATTTATCAAGGCACGCATGGTGATCGCGGAGCGCAGCGCGCTGACGTTGTTTTGCCCGGCGCTGTCTATACCGAAAAGTCCGGCCTCTATGTCAACACCGAAGGCCGTGTGCAATTGGCTGATCGCGCCAATTTCCCACCCGGCGACGCACGCGAAGATTGGGCCGTGTTGCGCGCTCTGTCCGATGTGCTGGGTGCGCGTTTGGGCTTTGACTCGCTGGCGCAATTGCGCGCAGCTTTGGCAGCCGCCCATCCGCATTTTGCCCGCATTGACGAGATTGCTGCGGGTGATGCTGCCTCACTGGCTGCGCTGCCAACTGGCTCGCTCGTGAAGGCAGGCTTCGTGAATGCGGTCGAAGATTTCTATCTCACCAATCCAATCGCGCGCGCGTCCAAAGTGATGGCTGAATGTTCAGCCCTCGCACGCACACGCGTTCAGCAAGCAGCGGAATAGGGGCGGGACTATGGACTTGTTTCTCTCGCTTCTCCTCATTCTGGCCAAGAGCCTCGCGGTTCTCGTCGGTCTGTTGATCTTCGTGGCCTATTACCTCTACGCCGATCGCAAGATCTGGGCGGCGGTGCAATTGCGTCGTGGTCCCAATGTGGTTGGTCCTTGGGGGCTGCTGCAATCCTTCGCCGATATGGTGAAGTTCGTGCTCAAAGAGCCGGTCATTCCGGCTGGCGCGAACAAGGGCGTGTTCCTGCTTGCACCGTTTGTGTCGGGCATGTTGGCGCTGGCCGCTTGGGCGGTGATCCCCGTCAATGACGGTTGGGCCGTGGCCAATTTGAATGTCGGCGTTTTGTATATTTTCGCGATCTCATCGCTGGGTGTCTATGGCATCATCATGGGCGGCTGGGCTTCGAATTCGAAATATCCCTTCCTGTCGGCGCTGCGCTCTGCTGCGCAAATGGTGTCTTACGAAGTCTCCATCGGCTTTGTGATTATCACCGTGTTGTTGTGCGCAGGTTCGCTCAATCTGGGCGACATCGTGCGCGCTCAAGATACGGCGTATGGCGCGCTGGGCTGGTACTGGTTGCCGCTGTTCCCGATGTTCATCATCTTCTTTATCTCGGCGCTCGCCGAGACCAATCGCCCTCCCTTCGATCTTGTCGAAGCTGAGTCCGAATTGGTTGCGGGCTTCATGGTGGAATATTCGTCGGCTCCTTACATGCTCTTCATGCTTGGCGAATATGTCGCCATCGTGGGCATGTGTGCGCTCACCACCATTCTGTTCTTAGGGGGCTGGTTGTCGCCAATCCCATTCGCACCTTTCACTGCGGTGCCGGGCCTTGTCTGGTTCGTCTTCAAAGTCTCACTGGTGTTCTTCATGTTCGCCATGGTGAAGGCTTTTGTGCCGCGTTATCGCTACGATCAATTGATGCGTCTGGGCTGGAAAGTGTTCCTGCCGATTTCGCTGTTCATGGTTGTGTTGGTGGCATCGGTGCTTGAATTCACCTCGCTAGGTGGGGTGCATTGATGAGCGTAGCTCCGGGCACATTGGGCGGTATGATTGGGTTGGTCTTCGGGCTGGCACAATATGTCTCGATCTTTCGCATGATCGAGCGCTCCTTGAATCTTGAGATTGCGCAGACACCGGACGCTTCGGGGGCCGCCAAGGTCACGCAGCGTTTGAAAAACATCAAATTGGTTCTGTTGGTTCACGCATTTTTGATCATGCCAGCGACGGGTTACTTCGTCGGCATGACAATTGGGGCATAGACGATGAAACTCGACGCTGCTGCAAAAGCGCTCTTCCTCAAGGAATTCGTCGGAGCTTTCGCTCTGTCGATGCGCTATTTCTTCAAGCCTAAGGCCACGCTCAATTATCCCCATGAGCGCAACCCCATCTCGCCGCGCTTTCGTGGCGAACATGCGCTGCGCCGCTATCCCAATGGGGAAGAGCGTTGCATTGCGTGCAAATTGTGTGAGGCAATCTGCCCCGCCCAAGCGATTACGATTGAAGCTGGTCCGCGCCGCAATGACGGCACACGCCGCACCACGCGCTACGACATCGACATGGTGAAGTGCATCTATTGCGGCCTGTGCCAAGAGGCCTGCCCGGTGGATGCCATCGTGGAAGGTCCAAACCAGGAATTCGCCGTCGAGACGCGCGAAGAATTGTATTACGACAAGCAGCGCTTGCTTGAAAACGGTGCGCGCTGGGAACGTGAAATTGCGCGCAATATCGCAATGGATGCTCCCTATCGGTAAATGACTAAGTTCGGCGCGTCGCGTCGGGCAGGATGAGGTTGATAAGATGACTATGGCTGCCGCCTTCTTCTATCTTTTCTCGACGGTTATGATCGCGTCCGCGTTCATGGTCATCGCGGCGCGTAACCCCGTGCATTCGGTGCTCTTTCTCATTCTCGCCTTTGTGAATGCGTCGGGCCTGTTCATTCTGCTGGGTGCGGAATTTTTGGCGATGATCCTTGTGGTCGTCTATGTCGGCGCGGTCGCCGTGCTGTTCCTCTTCGTCGTCATGATGTTGGATGTGGACTTTGCTGAGTTGAAGCAGGGCTTCTTGCAATATCTTCCAGTCGGCGTGCTGATCGGTGCAGTGGTGTTGCTGGAATTGGTGCTTGTTGTGGGTGGTTGGCAGACTGCGCCAGCAGCACTTGCTACAGGCGGTGTGCCAATCAATCTGGCCCTGTCCAACACAGCCCAGCTCGGCAATGTCATCTACACAAAATATGTCTTCTTGTTTGAAGCCTCCAGCCTTGTGCTGCTGACGGCCATGATTGGCGCGATTGTGCTGACCTTGCGCCATAAGCCAGATGTGAAGCGTCAGGACATTGCGGCACAAAATGCGCGCACGCCTGCCGATGCTGTGGACATGAAAACAAATGTGCCTTCGCGGGCTGGGATCTAGGAGCTGCAGATGGACATCGGTCTTTCCCATTATCTCACGGTCGCGGCGGTCCTGTTTACGATGGGCGTCATGGGCATCATTCTCAACCGCAAGAACATCATCATCATTCTGATGTCGGTGGAGCTGATCTTGTTGTCGGTGAATATCAATCTGGTGAGCTTTTCGTCTTTCCTTGGCGATCTGACGGGGCAGGTATTCTCCCTGTTCATTCTCACTGTTGCAGCGGCTGAGGCGGCCATTGGCCTCGCCATTCTTGTCACTTACTTCCGAAACCGCGGCTCTATCGCGGTGGAAGACATCAATATGATGAAGGGCTGAGGCCGATGTATACTGCGATCGTCTTCCTCCCCTTACTCGGCTTTTTCATCGCCGGTGTGTTTGGCCGTCAATTGGGCGCACGCCCGTCTGAGCTGATCACCACCGGCCTGTTGTTGCTCTGCGCAGCTTTGTCGTGGATCACCTTTATTCAGGTCGGCTTTGGCCATGCGCCACTGCAAGTGCCGGTGCTCTCGACGTGGATTTCGTCGGGCTCGCTGAAGATTGATTGGGCGCTGCGTGTTGATACGCTCACCGCCGTGATGTTGGTGGTGGTGACAACTGTGTCATCGCTCGTCCATCTCTATTCCATCGGCTATATGCACGAAGACGCGAGCCGCTCGCGCTTCTTTGCCTATCTGTCACTGTTCACCTTCGCCATGTTGATGTTGGTGACGGCTGACAATCTCGTGCAAATGTTCTTTGGCTGGGAAGGTGTTGGTCTCGCCTCCTATCTGCTGATTGGTTTCTGGTACGAAAAGCCATCCGCCAATGCTGCTGCCATCAAGGCGTTCGTGGTCAATCGCGTGGGCGATTTTGGTTTTGCGCTTGGCATCTTTCTGGTGTTCTGGCTCACGGGCAGCGTTAGCTTCGATGTGATTTTTGCCGCCGCGCCCGGCCTTGCCAATAAGTCGATCCATGTATTTGGCTCGACATGGGATGCGATGACCATCACCTGTCTGTTGCTGTTCATGGGCGCCATGGGCAAGTCGGCGCAGTTCCTGTTGCACACATGGTTGCCAGACGCGATGGAAGGCCCGACACCTGTGTCGGCTCTCATTCACGCCGCCACCATGGTGACAGCGGGCGTGTTCATGGTGGCGCGATTGTCGCCATTGTTTGAGCAAGCGCCAGCAGCCCTCACCGTTGTGACGATTGTCGGTGGCACGACAGCGTTCTTTGCCGCCACCATTGGTTTGGTGCAAAACGACATCAAGCGCGTGATTGCGTATTCAACCTGTTCGCAGCTCGGCTACATGTTTGTGGCGCTTGGCGTGGGCGGTTATTCGCTCGGCGTGTTCCATCTCTTCACACATGCGTTCTTTAAGGCGCTGCTGTTCTTGGGCGCTGGCTCTGTCATCCATGCGATGCATCACGAGCAGGACATGCGCAATATGGGCGGCCTGCGCAAAGAGATTCCCATCACCTTCTGGATGATGACGATTGGCACTTTGGCGCTGACCGGCTTTCCGTTCACTGCGGGTTATTATTCCAAGGATGCGATTATTGAGGCCGCTTATGCCTCAGCTCTGCATCATCCAGCCGCCGCCTATGGCTTTGTGATGACGGTGATCGCAGCTGGTCTGACTTCCTTCTATTCGTGGCGTCTTGTGTTCATGACCTTCTTTGGCACACGCGCCTCAGCTGGCCATGATCATGGTCACGCCCATGCAGCTCATGACGATCACGGTCACGACGATCATCACGGCGATCACACGCCGCATGAATCACCATGGGTGATGTTGATCCCGCTCATCGTGCTCGCCTTTGGTGCGCTTGTGGCTGGCTTTGCGTTTGAAGGTTCGTTCTTCGGCCATCATTATGATGAGTTCTGGAAGGGCGCGCTGTTCCAAGGCAAGGACAATCATCTGCTGCATGAGATGCACGAGATTCCATCGTATGTGGGTTACATCCCAACAGGCATGATGGTGACTGGCTTCGTACTCGCCTACTTCATGTATATTGTGGCACCGGGCACGGCGGGGCGCATCGCAGCTGCCAATCCGATCATCTACAATTTCCTTCTCAACAAATGGTATTTTGATGAGATTTACGACTTCCTCTTCGTGCGTCCTGCCTTCTGGTTGGGCCGCCTGTTTTGGAAGACGGGCGATGGCAAAATCATCGACGGTATGGGCCCGGACGGTGTGTCTGCTCGCGTTCTCGATGTGACCCAGCGCGTCGTGCGTCTGCAATCGGGTTATGTCTATCATTATGCCTTTGCCATGTTGATCGGCGTTGCCGCCTTCATCAGCTGGTATCTCGTCGGCGGAGTGCACTAAGATGTTCGGTTTCGGAATTCTCTCCGCTCTCATCTTCCTGCCGCTGATTGGCGCTCTGCTCATTCTGGCACTGCCCGGTGATGGCGAAGCCACGCAGCGCAATGCGCGCTGGATTGCGCTTTGGACAACGCTCGTTGTGTTTGGCCTCTCGCTTTACGCATGGGCGCAGTTCGATACGTCCACTGCGGCTTTTCAGTTGGTGGAAACCAAAGCTTGGTTTGGCGCGGGCTTGGTCTACAAGCTGGGCGTCGATGGCATTTCCATGCCGTTCGTTTTGCTAACAACCTTCTTGATGCCGTTCTGCATTGGCGCGTCATGGCTCTCAATCAGCAAGCGCGTGCGCGAATATTTCATCGCCTTCTTGGTGTTGGAAACCATGATGATCGGCGTGTTCTGCGCGCTGGATCTCGTGCTGTTCTATCTGTTCTTCGAGGGCGGCCTCATTCCGATGTTCCTCATCATCGGCATTTGGGGTGGCAAGCGCCGCATTTATGCGAGCTTCAAATTCTTCCTCTACACACTGCTCGGCTCATTGCTGATGCTGGTCGCCATCATGGCCATGTATGGCGTGGCGGGCACGACTGACATCACCGTTCTGCTCAACACGCATTTTGCCTCGTCTGTGCAAAAATGGCTGTGGCTGGCGTTCTTTGCCTCGTTTGCGGTCAAGATGCCAATGTGGCCAGTCCACACTTGGTTGCCTGACGCGCACGTTGAAGCGCCAACGGCTGGCTCGGTCATTCTGGCTGGTGTGCTGCTCAAGATGGGCGGCTATGGTTTCATCCGCTTCTCGCTGCCGATGTTCCCAGAGGCGACGCAATATTTTGCACCCCTCGTGTGGACACTCTCCATCATCGCCATTCTCTACACCTCGCTCGTCGCATTGGTGCAGGATGATATGAAGAAGCTGATTGCTTATTCATCCGTGGCGCATATGGGTTTTGTCACCATGGGTCTGTTCACGATGAACACGCAGGGCGTGCAGGGCGCTGTCTATCAGATGGTGTCGCACGGCATTGTGTCTGGCGCGCTCTTCCTTTGCGTGGGCGTTGTTTATGATCGTCTGCACACGCGAGAGATTGCTGCCTATGGCGGTCTGGTCAAGAACATGCCGCTCTATGCGGTGGCGTTCATGGTGTTCACCATGGCCAATGTCGGCCTGCCCGGCACGTCTGGTTTCGTTGGCGAATTCTTGACGCTCATTGGTGCCTTCACAGCGAATAGCTGGGTTGGTTTCTTTGCGACATTCGGCGTCATCTTCTCGGCGGCCTATGCGCTCTATCTTTATCGCCGCGTGATTTTCGGCGTGTTGGATAAGCCAGCCGTGGCCGCGATGAAGGATTTGTCGGGTCGTGAGATTGCGCTTCTAGCGCCGCTTCTCGTGCTGACCATTTACTACGGGGTTCATCCGGGCCCCATTCTCGACGCTTGCGCTGCCTCGGTCGATCATCTGATCAAGGGTTATGACGCAGCGCTTTCGCTTACCAAGACTGCTGCCCTAGCGCTGCACTGAGGACATGAGATCATGACGCCCTTTTCCTTCTCAATCGCCCACAGTCTGCCAGAGGTTGTGCTTGCTGCCGGAGCTTTGCTGCTTGTCCTGATCGGGGCGGTGCGCGGCGAGGGCTCAGGCCGTCTCATCACCGAATTGTCGATTGGCCTTTTGGGGATCGCCTTCCTGCTGCTCTTCACCGAGTTGAAGGGCAAGGCGCTGATCTGGGACGACGGGTTCATTGATGATGCGTTTGGGCGCTTCATGAAGGGTCTGGCGCTGATTGGTGGTCTGGTGACGTTGATTATGTCGCGCGACTTCTTGCGTCGCGAGAAGATCGACCAATTCGAATTCCCCATCCTGCTCGTGCTCGCAACACTCGGCATGATGATGCTGATCTCGGCGCAAAATCTCATTGGCCTTTATCTCGGCCTTGAGTTGATGAGCTTGGCGCTCTACGTCGTCGCCGCTTTCCAGCGCGACAATGTGCGCGCGTCAGAAGCGGGCTTGAAATATTTTGCACTCGGCGCACTGTCGTCGGGCATGTTGCTTTATGGCGCATCGCTACTCTACGGCTTTTCAGGCACAGTATCGTTCCAAGGCATTGCAACTGCGCTGCATGGTCATGCGTCGCTTGGGCCCATCTTCGGTCTGGTGTTTTTGCTGAGCGGGCTTGCGTTCAAAATGTCAGTGGCGCCTTTCCATATGTGGACGCCTGATGTGTATGAAGGCGCGCCAACGCCTGTCACCGCGTTCTTTGCGTCTGCGCCAAAGATGGCAGCGGTTGCCATCACTCTGCGTGTCGTGATGACGGCGTTTCCATCCATCACCTCACAATGGCAGCAGATCATTGTGTTCATCTCGCTTTTGTCGATGGCGATTGGTTCGTTTGCCGCTATCGGCCAGACCAATATCAAGCGCCTGATGGCCTATTCCTCCATCGGCCATATGGGCTTTGCTTTGGTGGGTTTGGCGTCTGGCACACAGACCGGCATTGAAGGCGTGTTGATCTATATGTCGATCTATCTGGTCATGACATTGGGGACATTCGCCGCCATTTTGTCGATGCGCGTGGGCGGTGTGTATGTCGAGAAGATCAGCGATCTGGCTGGCCTATCGCGCACCAATGGCACGATGGCGATTTGCATTGCGATGTTGATGTTCTCGCTGGCTGGCGTGCCGCCGCTCGCGGGCTTCTTCTCAAAATGGTATGTGTTTAACGCAGCCGTGCAGGCGAATTTATATCCTCTCGCCGTGTTGGGTTTCCTCACCAGCGTTGTGTCGGCGTTCTATTATCTGCGCATCGTCAAGATCGTGTATTTTGACGAGCCAGCACCAAGCTTCGATCCCGCTGGCCCTGTGCTGACAGGCGTGTTGGTTGTCTCGACCTTGCTTGTTGTGTTCTTCGCCTTCATGCCAGCTCCGCTTTTGTCGGCAGCAGCAGCTGCGGCTAAGTCGCTGTTCTAATAGGCGTGGCAGACCCGAATGGAATGCTATCATCATCGGCTCAAGAGGCGGGCTTCCGCCTTGAGCATTATGGGCTGATTGGTTCCACCAACGATCTTGGCATGACGCGCGCGCGTGCGCTGGAGTCCAGCCGACTTTGGGTTGTGGCTGACGCGCAAGAGGGCGGCAAAGGTCGCTTGGGGCGCGTGTGGACATCACCACAAGGCAATCTCTACGCCTCAGTTGTGTTGGTCGGTGAAGCGGAACTTAAAGTGTCACCCCAACTCGGTTTTGTGGCCGGCGTCGCGCTGATCGAAGCGTTGCGTGAATTGGCACCCCATGCCGCGCTCACGCTGAAATGGCCCAATGATGTATTGGCGGGTGACGCAAAGCTTGCGGGCATTTTGCTCGAGGGCACGACTCTCGCGGATGGGCGCTTTGGCTGCGTGATTGGTTTTGGCGTCAATTGCGCCAGCGCGCCCACTGGGCTGCCTTATCCGGCCATTTGCCTCAAAGATTTGGGCGCAGATGTGAGCCCAGCGCAGATAATGCATCAATTATCGCATTCATTCGCCTTTATGCTCGGTCTTTGGTCGCGCGGCGATCATTTTAGCATTATACGCGAGAGATGGCTTTCACATGCTGGACTGCCCGGCCGCCCGCTGGGTGTTCAGCGTGGCAATGAGCGTCTACTTGGACGCTTCCGCACAATAGATCATTCAGGGCGTCTCATTCTCGATACAGACCAAGGCGAAGCTTTGATCGAGGCTGGCGACGTTTTTCTACCATCGATATTGAACGACAACGCGTAAGGCGAACGACACATGAATTCTGGTCACGACGAATTGATTTTCCTGCCGCTTGGCGGGCTGGGTGAAATTGGCATGAACGCAGCGCTGTATGGCTTTGGGCCAAAGCGCGCGCGCAAATGGATTATGATTGATTTGGGAGTGTCATTCGCAGGGCCTGAAATTCCCGGCGTGGATTTGATTGTGCCTGATTTGGCGTTCATCGAAAAAATCCGCAAGGATTTGCTCGGCCTCATCGTTACCCATGCGCATGAAGATCACATTGGTGCGATTGCCGATTTGTGGCCGCGCCTGAAGTGCCCCGTCTATGCAACAAAGTTTGCAGCGGGCCTTTTGGAGATTAAGAGGCTGAATGAGCCTGGCGCGCCAGACATTCCATTCCACATCGTAGAGCAGGGCGCGACACTCGATCTCGCCCCCTTCTCCATCGAGTTCATCCCCGTTGCCCATTCCGTGCCGGAGAGCAATGCGCTTGCTATTCGCACAGCGGCGGGAACTATTTTGCACACCGGCGATTGGAAGATTGATCCCAATCCAGTTGTTGGTCTGCCAACGGATGAAGCGCGTCTGCGCGCCATTGGTGAAGAAGGCGTGCTGGCGCTGATTAGCGATTCCACCAACATTATGCGCGAGGGCGAGAGCCCATCAGAAGCTGATGTTGCCAAGAATTTGCGTGATCTCGTGCGCGCCGCAACAGGCCGCGTGATTGTGACGACATTCGCGTCCAACGTCGCGCGTTTGCGCTCTGTGGCAGAAGCCGCAGTGGCCGCTGGCCGCAGTGTTGTTGTGGTGGGTCGCGCTATGGATCGCGTGATTGCGGTTGCGCGTGAGTGTGGTTATCTCGATGGCCTGCCACCATTTTTGTCGGTGTATAGCTATCGCGATATTCCGCGCGAAAAGGTTGTTATTCTGGCAACTGGTAGCCAAGGCGAGCCGCGCGCAGCACTCGCACGCATTGCGCAAGACGATCATCCCGAAGTGCATTTGTCGCCCAAGGATCTCGTGATCTTCTCGTCACGCACGATTCCCGGCAATGAAAAGGGCGTTGGTGAAATCATCAACGGTCTTGTGACGCAGGGCGTCGAAGTGCTGACAGATCGCACGCATCTTGTGCATGTGTCTGGCCATCCGCGTCGCGCCGAGGTCAAGCGCCTCTACGAATGGATCAAGCCGCAGATTGCAATCCCAGCCCATGGCGAGGCTTTGCATTTGCATGAACATGCGAAGTTCGCCGTCGATCAAGGCGTGCCGTTTGTGCTCAAGGCGCGCAATGGTGACATGGTGTGTTTGTCGCCCGGCGATCCGGCCATCATCGAACAAGTGCAGCATGGCAAAATGCTGAAAGACGGCAATGTGCTGATTTCCATCAAGGATGAATCCTTGCTGGCGCGTAAGCGTTTGGCTGAGGCCGGTGTCGTTTCGATTGGTATTTCGATCAATACCAAGGGCGATTTGGCTGGCGATCCCGATGTGGTGTTTGCGGGTCTGCCGCAAAAGACACGCGACGGAAAGCCAATGGACGAAGTCATTGACGAGATTATATTCAAGACACTCGACAATTTGCCAAAGGGGCGTCGTCGCGACGCGGATGCTTTGAGTGAATCGGTTGAGAAGGCCGTGCGCAATTCGCTTCGCCATGTTTGGGGCAAGCGTCCAACCGTGCATGTGCTGGTGATGGTGGTCTAAATTTGAGGAATAAAGACAATGATCGGTCGGCTGAATCACGTAGCTATTGCAGTCAATGATCTCGACAAGGCCACTGCGCTCTATCGAGACACATTGGGTGCGCAGGTTTCAGCGCCGATTGAACAACCCGCGCATGGCGTGACAGTTGTCTTTATCGAACTGCCAAATACGAAGATCGAATTGCTGGCACCTCTGGGTGCTGGCTCGCCGATTGCGAAGTTTTTGGAAAAGAATCCAGATGGCGGCATGCATCATGTCTGCTACGAAGTGGATGATATTTTGATCGCGCGTGATCGCTTGAAAGCGCAAGGCGCGCGCGTGTTGGGCGATGGCGAGCCCAAGATTGGCGCGCACGGCAAGCCGGTTTTGTTTCTGCACCCGAAAGACTTTTCGGGTACGTTGGTTGAGCTTGAACAAGTTTAGTAAGGGAAAACGCGCATGACGTGGCCACTCGGTTTAGCTATCTATTTTACGATGTGGTGGGTCGTGCTGTTTGCAGTGCTGCCATTTGGTGTTCGCTCGCAGCATGAGTCTGGCGATTATGCGCAAGGCACAGATCCCGGTGCACCAGTGGCGCCGCGACTGTTGATCAAGGCGGCGGTCACGACTGTGATCTCAGCCGTTATTTTTGCCGGGCTTTGGTATTTTATTGAGTTTTAAGTAGGGGCAACAATGTTGACTGACTAGCCAACATTGTCATTCCGGACAAGCGAAGCGCAGATCCGGGATCTAGGAGTTGCGCGAACGCTTCTGGTTATTGATGAAACACCACGCGCGGCAGAAAGTCTGGATCCCGCATCAAGTGCGGGATGACACTGATTATTCAGTGATTGGTGCTTCATCGTCCGTCTTCCAACGCTTCACAATGCCAAGATCAATATCGAACAGATCCAGCAAGCGTCCAACCGTGTGGTTGATGATGTCGTCCAATGTCTGTGGGCGATTGTAGAAGGCTGGCATGATCGGCGCGATCATGGCGCCCATGTCGGACAGATTGAGCATCGTGCGCAAATGGCCTGAATGCAGCGGTGTTTCGCGCACAGCCAACACAAGGCGGCGGCGCTCTTTGAGCACGACGTCGGCGGCGCGTGTCATCAAGCTGCCAGTGACGCCTGACGCAATCTCGCTCATCGTGCGGATCGAGCATGGCACGATCAACATGCCCGATGTGCCAAACGAGCCTGATGAAATCGACGCGCCGATGTTGACCATTGAATGATAATGATCGGCCAGACCGCGCAGATGCTTGAGGTTCAAATCCGTCTCATAAGCCAAAGTCATTTCAGCGGCTTTGGATACAACCAAATGCGTCTCCACGCCAGCCTGACGCAGCAGTTCGAGTGCGCGCACGCCATAGATGACGCCAGACGCGCCGCTGATGCCGATGATGATTCGCTTATTGGGAGTTGAACTCACGAGTGATTGTCCTTGATGTGAGAAAGGGCCGCGAGGAGGACGCTGACCGGGGCGGGGTCGAAGGTGACGTGCAACACGTCAGCATAGGCTTGAACATTGGCAGGGACGGCGAGGGCGGGATCTTGCGCGGTGCCAATGTCGCCCACCGGGCGATGCGCAAACAGAACTTC
>CAIUDK010000015.1 GCA_903897875.1 uncultured Hyphomicrobiales bacterium | reverse complement strand
GATAAGCGTTCAGCCGCTCTAGTTTTGAGAAAAGATATAGGCCCCGTTGCTGGAGATTTCGCTTAAGATGCAAACCAGATAATACTATCTCTTGGTTTTTCGTAGAACGGAATTGCAGACCTTATGATGCCCGCTTCAAGCTCAGCCTCTAAAAAAGTTCTCGTCAAATCTTTTGGCTGCCAGATGAATGTTTATGATTCGGCCAGGATGGTCGACATTTTGGCACCTCACGGATTTACAGAAACGACAGAATTGGAGAATGCTGATCTCGTAATTTTAAATACGTGTCACATTCGCGAGCGAGCATCAGAAAAGATCTTCTCTGAATTGGGGAAGCTGCGGGAAATGAAGCTAGAGCGGAATCAATCCGGCGGTGAATTAGTTCTCGCTGTTGCAGGATGCGTCGCTCAAGCTGAAGGGGACGAAATTTTCCGACGGCAAAAAGCGGTGGACCTTGTTGTCGGACCACAAAGCTATCATCGTTTGCCAAGCCTTGTTGAGGGGTTGAAAAAAAAGCGTAGACAGATCGACACAGAATTTCCGCTCGAAGACAAGTTTTTGTCACTCACGCCACCGACGCCGGAAAAAATTCGATCGCGCGGCGTATCTGCTTTTGTGACTATCCAGGAAGGATGCGACAAGTTTTGCACTTTTTGTGTTGTTCCCTACACCCGAGGATCTGAGACGTCTCGTTCTGTTGCTCAGGTATTGGAAGAAGTTGAGCACTTAGCCGCGCATGGGGTCCGTGAGATTGTCTTGCTCGGTCAGAATGTGAACGACTATCATGGCGTTGACGACGGCGGTTCAAGTGTGACTTTGGCCGCACTTATTTCTAAAGTAGCTCAGGTCCATGGCATTTTGCGCATTCGTTACATGACCAGTCACCCACTTGATATGCATGCTGATCTCATAAGTGCGCACGCAACAAATCCAACACTGATGCCACTCGTACATTTGCCCGTTCAGTCTGGATCTGATCGCATATTAGACGCGATGAATAGGCGCCACACGGCTGAGGATTACCGAAAAGTGATATCGCTAATTCGTGAGGCTCAGCCGGACGCAGCGTTTTCTTCAGATTTTATTGTCGGCTTTCCTGGAGAGACGGACGACGATTTTGAAGACACATTATCACTTATTCGTGACGTAGGCTTTGCTAGCGCTTATTCTTTTAAATATTCTGCCCGGCCGGGTACACCAGCCGCCGTAATGGCGCTGCAGGTTCCCGAGGATATTAAGGTGGAGCGTCTACATCGGCTGCAAACCCTCATCGAGTTGCAACGTCATGAATTCAATCAGACAATGATGGGACGCATACTCGACGTTCTAATTGAGCGCGCTGGGCGCCGCGATGATCAGATTGTCGGAAAAACGAAATATTCACAATCTGTGCATGTATCAGGACCTCTAAGTCTTGTCGGCCAAATTGCACAGGTTCAGATCACGGAAGTTGGCACAAATTCTTTATCCGGCATAATTGTCGCTCAAGAGAAGTGAAGGAGAGCATTGTTGATATCTTCTGATCACGACGGCAGCGTAGAGCTTGGTGTTGCCTCATCCCAAGCCACGACTGAAGTGACATTGTCATTCAAGGACAATCGTTTTGCATCAATCGTTTTTGGGCAATACGATCAGAACGTCGCGCGTATAGAGCGTCGTCTCAATGTGAATGCTTCGGTTAATGGTAACCGCGTTGTGCTCAAGGGTACAGCAGACGCCTGTCAAAGTGCTCAAAGAGTTTTAGAAAATCTCTATGAGCGGGCTTGTGTTGGACAGATCATTTCATTGGGCGATGTTGATGGTGCTATCCAAGAGGGGGCCCTGCAAGGCAATCTCTTTGTTAACAAGGTAGATAGTGAGCGCACATCGTTTGGTCAGATTTCCACACGGAAAAAAGGTTTTGTGAGGGCCCGAAATTCGGCCCAAGACCTTTATCTAAAATCTCTCAAACAAAATGAGCTTGTCTTTGCGGAGGGGCCAGCAGGTACTGGTAAAACTTGGCTTGCAGTAGGCTATGCGGTTTCTTGCCTTGAGCAGGGCCTCGTTGAGCGACTTGTTCTTTCCCGGCCGGCAGTAGAGGCCGGCGAGCGGCTTGGGTTCTTGCCGTGCGACATGAGAGACAAAGTCGACCCATATCTAAGACCTGTATATGATGCACTTTTTGATTTTATGGATGCACGAACCGTTGAGCGTGGCATGCAAACTGGAATGATCGAGGTTGCGCCACTTGCATTTATGAGAGGACGCACCCTGTCAAACGCGTGTGTTCTACTTGATGAAGCTCAGAACGCGACATCAATGCAGATGAAAATGTTTCTAACTCGATTAGGTGAAGGATCTCGCATGATTGTCACGGGAGATCCGTCTCAAACCGATCTTCCACCCGGCCAAAAATCTGGATTGAGTGAAGCGGTGTCGCTTCTCACAAACCTAGAAGGAATTGGCCATGTTAAATTTCGCGACGTGGATGTTGTCAGACATGATCTGGTGCGTCGAATCGTGTCTGCCTATGAGAGCAAAGCACCTGAGAAGGGTCAGGGTAGCTAAGAATGTTAGATATTGATGTTCTTCAGAACGACCCCGCTTGGCAAGATGTTCCTGATGCACAGAGCTGGGCTCAGGTGGCACTCAACAAGGCCGCCGACCATTTGGGAGTGGAGGCAGGCGAGGTTTCGATCGTACTGTGTGGCGATGCTGAAATTTCTGAGTTGAATAGACAGTGGCGTGGTCAGAACAAAGCAACAAACGTGCTCTCCTTTCCGTTGCCAGAACACAGCGGTGAAGGCGCTCAGATGCTTGGGGATATAATAATATCTCTCCAAACAACCCTTCGCGAGGCTAATGATGAAGCTAAGCCCTTTCGCGATCACTTTTCACACTTGGTCGTGCATGGATTTTTGCACCTGATGGGCTATGATCACGAAACAGAAGAGGAAGCTGAAGAGATGGAAACAGAAGAAAGAAAAATTCTTTTCGATCTTGAGATTCCCGATCCTTATTCAGGAACTCACCCAATTCCGATTGACCAGAGATGAGCTTAACAGATAATGGCGAGCGCAATAATCTGCGTGCCGCACGACCTTCTTTCTTCGAGCGCCTTCGAGGCTTTTTGGGCTTAACCCAAGGCTCGGTCAGAAATGATATTGAAGATGCACTTGAAGACATGAATGGTGCCGAGTTCACTGCTCAAGAGCGAACTATTTTAAAAAATGTTCTCTCCCTTCATGAGCATCAGGTGAACGATGTAAAGGTCCCACGAGCTGACATTGTTGCGGTTTCAATGGAATCTACTCTGGCCGAAGTGCTGACATTATTTCGTAGTGCCGGGCATTCAAGATTGCCGGTTTTTGGTGACAATCTCGATGATGTGCGCGGCATGGTACATATTAGAGATTTTGTAGACCATTTGGCCTCAGCTGTTGAAAATTCAGGATCGCGTAAGCGAGCCTTGAGTCCAGCTGACGAAACGGCGAAGGCGGAACACAACAACATAGGTTTGATACGCCGTGCTGTTTATGGTGGCCTCAATTTAAATACTCGATTGGCCCAAGCAAACATCATTCGTCCGGTTTTGTTTGTACCACCATCAATGCCAGCATTGGATGTCTTGCTGAAAATGCAAGCTAAGCGCACTCACATGGCGCTTGTCATCGATGAATATGGCGGTACGGACGGCCTCGTTTCTATCGAAGATATTGTTGAGACAATTGTGGGCGATATTGAAGATGAGCATGATGAAGATGCCGCACCTGTTATTGAAAAAATTGCGGAAGGTTTAGTGATTGCTGAAGGGCGTGCAGATCTCCGTGAATTTCTCGAGGTGATAGGCATTGAGAGTGATGGACTTGAGGACTTGGACGACATCGATACGCTTGGTGGGTTAGTCACATCGTCTGTAGGATATGTGCCCGCACGTGGAGAGATCGTCAAAGTTCTTGGACTTGAAGTTGAGGTGCTTGATGCCGATCCGCGCAGGATTAAACGTGTGCGCGTTCGTTTTAAAACGCCTGAGCAAATGAGTTCAGATCAAAAACCAGAGTCTGATAAATCCAAAAACTCTGCCTAATATATTTAGCCTCAGTTACAACTAGACATTCAATCGGTGTTTTATGGTCGAAATAGCGCAAAGAATTATTCTGGCGTGGGGTTGGCGTCGTCGCGTCATCGCTTTTGTTTCTGGCGCAATTGGAGCCTTAGCTCTTGCGCCTGTC
>CAIUDK010000014.1 GCA_903897875.1 uncultured Hyphomicrobiales bacterium | reverse complement strand
CATGAGAAAAAAGGTCGCAATTGTGCAGTCAAATTACATACCCTGGAAAGGCTATTTCGACATGATTGCAGCCGTTGATGAGTTTATTCTCTATGATGATATGCAATACACTCGCCGAGACTGGCGTAACCGTAATCTAATTAAAACACCGCACGGCGTGCAGTGGATTACTGTTCCAGTAATGGTTAAGGGAAAATATTACCAGAGTATTCGTGAAACGGAAATCAATGGATTGGATTGGGCGAACAATCATTGGCAGGCCTTAATACAGAATTATCGTAGAGCAGCCTATTTTGAAGAGATTGGGGAATGGCTTGAGCCACTTTACCTCACGGCTCATTATAAGAATCTTTCAGCATTGAACCGTCGTTTACTAGAGGCGGTATGCAGCTATCTCGGCATCGAAACTAAAATATCAAACTCCTGGGATTACACGCTGATGGATGGCAAAACTGAGCGACTTGTGGCTCTCTGTGCGCAGGCGGGTGGTACTATATATATTTCTGGGCCGTCCGCAAAGGGCTATATCAAGCCAGAAGTCTTTGAAAATGCTGAGATCAAACTTTCTTGGTTCGACTATGCAGGTTATAGCGAGTATCCGCAACTATGGGGTGATTTCACGCATAAGGTGTCGATACTAGACTTGTTGTTTAATTGTGGCGTGGATGCTCGCCGTTACCTGAGGTGCCCAAAGGGATGAAGCTCTCAATAGTTGCGAGTCTTTACCAGTCCGCATCATACATACCAGAATTCGTTCGACGCTGTACTGATGTTGCTCGGCGACATTCCGGTGATGATTATGAGATTGTCTTGGTCAATGATGGTTCGCCCGACCAAAGTCTGGAAGTCGCAGTTCAGCAGTCTGAAGTTGATCGACACTTGGTGGTGGTTGATCTTTCTCGCAATTTCGGGCACCACAAGGCGATGATGACCGGGTTGAAATATGCTATGGGAGATTATGTTTTTCTAATCGACAGCGATCTTGAAGAGGAGCCGGAATGGTTGGATTTATTTTGGGAGAAACAGAGTACGTCGGGCTGTGATGTAGCATTTGGCGTACAGACGGTTCGCAAGGGTAGTTGTTTCGAGCGCTTGACCGGCTTACTATATTACCGTGTGTTTTGTGCGTTGATTGGGGTAACTCTTCCGGAGAGCGTGGTGACTGCTAGGCTAATGACACGCAGGTTTGTTAATGTTCTGCTACAGCATGACGAGCGCGAGATGTTCCTTGGTGGATTGTTTTCGCTCGTTGGGTTCGCCCAGGAATCTGTCATAGTAAAGAAGCATAGTACTAGCGAGACGACATATACCTTCAGGCGGAAAGTATCACTGCTTGTAAACACGGTCACTTCGTTCAGTAATGTTCCGCTGATGGCTATTTTCTATTTCGGCCTCCTTGTTTCACTTGTCTCCAGTGGATATATTTCCTACATGGTTCTGAACTGGGTATTCTTTGCCGCTCCACCATCGGGTTGGACATCCGTTATGGCATCTATTTGGTTGCTAGGAGGCTTGATAATTTCCTTTCTTGGCGTGATTGGTATCTACTTATCCAAGGTTTTTATTGAAACCAAACGCAGACCTTACACAATTGCAAGGAAAATATATGGTAGATCAGAGAAGTCAGATTCTTCGACAGATTGATGAGTATTACTCGGCAAAGATCCGTGAATTCGGTCAAAACCCGCGAGGCGTAGACTGGAATGGTGCTGAGAGTCAGTTGCTAAGATTCCAGCAATTACTTAGGGTAATGGAGGGGGATACTGATTTTTCAGTCGCTGACGTGGGATGTGGGTATGGTGCCCTGCTGGAAATCCTATCAGAGCGCTTTGAGAAATTTCGATATACTGGTCTTGATATTTCTTCAGAAATGATTAGGGCTGCCACTGAACGCTATAGTCATCTTGGTAATGCAGATTTCCTAAAATCTACGGTTCCGTTAGGCACCGTAGATTATTGCGTTGCAAGCGGCATATTTAATGTAAAGTCGGATTGCTCTAATGAAAACTGGCTTGAGTATATTTATGATTTGTTAAATGCAATTAATGGGGTTAGTTTGCGCGGATT
>CAIUDK010000013.1 GCA_903897875.1 uncultured Hyphomicrobiales bacterium | reverse complement strand
CGATATCGAAATCAAAGTCATTGGCCGTCGCGCTGGCGAGCGGCTCAATGAATCGCTGTTCTCCCATCGCGAAACAATCGTGCCCACGGGTCTGCCCGGTGTTGAAGGTGCGGTGCCACCAGAAGTGTCCTTGCCGCAGATGCAGGAGATAGTTGTGGGTTTGCAAAATTCCTTGAAGGAAAGGGACAGAGCAGAGGCGGTGCGAATCTTGAGCTGCATGGATTCTGTGATGTCGTCCGTCGCGCCCGCTCCGATGATGGCGGATGCGACGCATATTTAACGGTGGAGCAAGGAAAGCTGTGATGTTGGGTTCTATCTCGTGGCATCAAGCGGGGCTTGGCTCATCTATGGCGCGCCAAATCGCGCAAGAGAAGCCAGACAAATCCGCCCCCTACAATTAACAGCAAGAGCTGGCGCTCAGGCGTTTCGCCGACAGAAAATAAAGCCAGTCCGCACAGAGCTAAATTGCAGGCTGTGACGCGGGCAATCACCTGCGCGGTGCTCAAGCCGCGCGTGGTTGCGATTTGATAAAAATGCGAACGATGCGCCTGCCAGATTTTTTCACGGCGCAAGAGGCGGCGCAGCAATGTGATCGTTGCGTCACTGATAAAATAGGCGAAGGGCAAGAGCCCGGTGGCCCAGCCCCAGCGCGCAATCAAAGTGATGCAGAGCACGCCAGCCAGAAGCCCCAGCGGCAGACTGCCAGAATCACCTAAAAACAATTTGGCCACGGGGCGATTGAAGGGCGCAAAGCCAATCAGCGCGCCACAAAAAGCTATGGCGAGCGGGGCGATGTCCGAGCCCCAAAGTGCGAGTGCGCAGGTCAACATTGCAGGCACAAAAGTGCACACCACCATCCAATCGAGGCCGTCCATGAAATTGGTGAGGTTGATCATCCATACCAAAGCAATGATGGCTAAAAGCCACGTCGCTGCCGCGGGTAAGGGGATCAGGGCGTCCCAGCCGAGTGGCAATGCGTTGAGGCTTGTGAAGGCGATGAGGCTTTGGGCTAAAAAGCGCAGCCGCGCCGACAGATGATATTTGTCATCCAGCGCGCCCAATACGCAAAGGGCGGCCAAACATCCAAGCACAAGCTCGCTTTTATATCCCAGCGCGCCAGTGCTGAGGATGGCCAGCAAGACTAGCAAAACAGACACAGGCACAATGACGAGGCCGCCACCTTGGGGTGTAGGGATGGAATGGCTGGAGCGTTCAACGGGGGTGACGAGAAGCTGTCTGCGCAGGATCGGCAGAAGCAACCTAAGGCCGCAATAGGCCAGAGCCGCAGCCACGGGCAAAAGCGCCCAGACGGGTGAGATAAAAGGATAAATTGAAAAGAGCTTCATCATTGCGGTTCAGGGTTTAATCAATCCACCTGAACCGTCAATGTTTGGTTTTTGGAATCCTCAGCGGAGATGATCCGCTGAGGAGAATGTTGGATTAGCGACCCTGTGGGCCCGGGCCGCGTCCACCCAACTGACCCTTTGCAGAGTTTGAGTTGTTGGAAGAGCTTGGACGCTTAGGGCGGAATGGCTTAGCGGCATCCGCGTTACGATCACGTGTGCCGTCACCCTTGCCGTCACGGGCGCGCACATTGTCGCGGCCAGGCTGGTGGCGACCGGCGGGTGCGCGATTGTCAGAGCGTGGTGTGCGATTTTGCTGCGCACGGCGCGGCTGATCGGTGATTTCCTGCTCATCGCCCGCCTTAGGATTTTTGCGACGCTCAGTAATGCCCAAAGTCTGGCGTGTCAGCTTTTCAATGGAGCGTAGCAAACCGCGTTCTGTGTTGTCACACAGGGATACGGCAGCGCCTTCATTGCCTGCGCGCGCTGTACGGCCGATGCGATGCACATAGGCTTCTGGCACTTCTGGCAATTCGAAATTGATCACATGCGTGATGCCATCGACATCGATACCACGAGCGGCAATATCGGTTGCAACCATCACCTTAGCGCGACCGCCACGGAACAATTCCAAAGCGCGCTGGCGCTGGCCTTGGCTCTTGTTGCCGTGAATAGCCACAGCTGCAATGCCGCCAGCTTCAAGATGCTGGGTGACACGATCAGCGCCACGCTTGGTGCGTGTAAAAACAATGGTGCGCTTGTATTCAGGCTGTTTGACCAGCTCCAAAACAATGTCGCGCTTGGCGGCTGCGTCCACCATATACACATGCTGCGCAATGCGCTCAGCCGTTGTGGCAATGGGGGTCACTTCGACGCGGATCGGATCGCGCAACATTTCGCCAGCCAGACCAGCGATTTCCTTTGGCATTGTAGCCGAGAAGAACAAGTTCTGGCGCTGCTTTGGCAGCTTTGCGACGATCTGACGGATCGGAACAATAAAGCCCAAATCCAACATATGATCGGCTTCATCCAGCACGATGACTTCTGTCTGATCGAACTTGATGTTGTTGCTTTGCAAATGGTCGAGCAAACGGCCCGGTGTTGCCACCAGAACGTCCAGACCACCAGCCAAGGCTTTCACCTGTGGGCCAAAGCTGACGCCGCCAACGATGCAGGCAACCTGAATGCGCGAGAAGCGGCCATAGGTCTTGAAGCTTTCAGCAATCTGGGCAGCCAATTCGCGGGTCGGGGCCAAAACCAGCACGCGTGTGGAGCGGGGCATGGGGGCGCGGTCATTGGCCAGCAAGCGATGCAGGATTGGCAAAGCAAAAGCTGCCGTCTTGCCGGTGCCGGT
>CAIUDK010000012.1 GCA_903897875.1 uncultured Hyphomicrobiales bacterium | reverse complement strand
TTAATCAGAGCAGCCGTTGCAAAGCCCAGATAGCGTGAGCGCGAGGCAAACAATTCTCGAAACAAGACGCGATCTTTTTCAAATAACAGTTTTGCGCGATCAAGATCGGAGGCCGTCAGATGCGCCTCTTGCAGCAGTGAGCGACATTGCGATTCACGAAACAGCCGGGCCGCCTCTGCCGTGTTGTAAATAAAGCCACGCACATCCTGCATGAATGCTGGATTGAGACTGCGATCCAGCGTTACCGACCCAACGGTCGAAATCAAGATCGCTGGAATAGCAGCAATGACGGAAAACAAAGCCACAATGCGGATATGCAAACGCGCGCCAGCCAGCTGCGCTTGACGCGCCTTATACAAGCGCCAAGCCTCAGCAATCAGCAGCCCAATGAGCGCCAGAATGATGAAGGCATTTGCGAGGAAGAAGCTAAGGACAACACCGCTTGTGGGCCGCAGCGGCGTGTAATCGGCGAACACCAGAACCGTCAAACTGGCGATAACAATCGCCAAAGTCACAGCAATGGGGCCAAAGCGGGAGATGAACCGGCTCTCACCAAATTGCGGGCCAGATGCCGACGCCGGGACCGCAACCGTCAACGCGGTCTCAGACCGCGGACTGGGCTTCGTCTCACTGGGCGCTGGCTCTTGTATCAAATGGACCTCTCCGAACCCCGATCAATTAAACGGGGCGAAGGTGACTTACGGTAAGACCAGATGACCCACGCGCGATCCTCATCGCATGTGACTCAGCCTGCCCTACACCGTGACATAGATACAACGCTGTTGCAAGATTGTGACATTTTTTAGATCAAATGGCTCTTATCTCAAAGAGCGCATCATTCTGACATCCAAATCCCTGACTTTTTTGCGAAGCGTATTGCGATTCAGCCCCAAAAGTTCAGCGGCCTTGATCTGATTGCCACGCGTCGCGGCCAAAGCGGCCGAAATCAACGGATATTCAATTTCCCGCAAGATCCGATGGTAGAGGCCCGGTGGTGGAAGCTGTTCGCCAAACTGTTTGAACAGATCAGCCAAATGGTGCTCGACGGCCAGAGACAAAGTCTCATCCTCGGCAGGTGCCCCTGATGGATTTGCAGCCCCATTCAGCGCTGGGCCAGCAGATGCAGCCTTGGGCGCGCCTGCGGGCGTGTCAAAACCAAGTTCGGCTTCGACCAATTGCTCGCTGACCAACTCCTGCGGATAGAGAGCAGCCAGACGGCGAATGAGGTTTTCCAACTCACGAATATTGCCCGGCCAGCGATAGCGCTTCATGCGATCGAGAGCAGCATTGTCCATATGCTTGAGCGGCAGACCTTCGGCAGCTGCAATCTTGAAGAAGTGGCGCACGAGATCTGGAATGTCTTCCGTGCGTTCACGCAATGGTGGCAGACGCAACGGTACGACGTTGAGACGGAAGAACAAATCCTCGCGAAACAATCCCTGCTGGATCAGAACGCGCTGATCCTTATTGGTCGCAGCCACAATGCGCACATTGGTTTTAATCGGCGTGCGGCCACCCACAGTCGTGTATTCGCCCTGCTGCAAAACGCGCAGCAAACGCGTCTGCGCTTCCATCGGCATATCGCCGATTTCATCGAGAAATAGCGTGCCACCTTCAGCCTGTTCAAAGCGACCAGCCGAGCGAGAATTAGCGCCCGTAAAAGCCCCCTTCTCATGGCCGAACAATTCGCTCTCAATCAGATCGCGCGGAATAGCAGCCATATTGATGGCAACAAACGGCCCACGAGCGCGCTTGCCGTAATCATGGAGTGCGCGCGCCACAAGCTCTTTACCCGTGCCAGATTCACCCGTGACCATCACAGTCAAATCAGTCTGCATCAGGCGCGCAAGGGTGCGGTAAATCTCCTGCATGGCAGGCGAACGCCCCACCAGCGGCATGCCTTCAAATTCGTCTGGATCTTTTTGCGCTTGTGCCCGCGGCTCGCTCAACGCACGACCCACGATTGTCACCAATTCCTTCAAATCGAAGGGCTTAGGCAGGTAATCGTAAGCTCCACCTTCAGACGCCTTGATGGCGGTCATAAAGGTGTTTTGGGCGCTCATCACGATAATGGGCAGTTCAGGACGTAGTTTCTTGATGCGTGGCAATAGATCGAACGCGTTCTCATCAGGCATCACAACGTCAGTGATAACCAGATCGCCCTCACCCGCCTGCACCCAACGCCACAGAGTTCCAGCTGTGCCAGTGACTCTGACATCATAGCCCGCACGCGTGAGGGCCTGACTGAGGACTGTACGGATTGCGCCATCATCATCGGCAACGAGGATATTTCCAGTCGCCATTTTTATAGCTCTCCTGCGGCGTAAAAATTCATGATCATCATGATCCTATCCTAATGATCTGACGAACTGCGACCGTCCGTCATATTGTGCATCGGCATCAACACACGGAAGGTTGTTCGTCTTGAATGGGACTCGCATTCCACTATCCCGCCATGATCGCCAACTACCTTTGCTACGAGTGCAAGACCGAGGCCAGTTCCTGACGTTTTATTGGTCACGAAGGGATCGAAGAGGTTGGCAGCAATATCGTCGGGCACACCTGGACCATTGTCGCGAACACAGAATTCGAGGGGCAAACTCACAGGAGCCGCCGAGCCGGGCGTGCGCAGACGCACACCGGGGCGGAATGCTGTTGTCAGCTCAATCTCACCATCAATCGTATCATCACCAATGGATTCCGCTGCGTTCTTCACAAGATTGAGGAACAGCTGGATCAGCTGATCGCGGTTCGCAAACACCGGTGGCAGCGAGGGATCATAGGTCTCAATGAAGCGGATATGGCGGGCAAAGCCGGCCTGCGCGACCCGTTTCACATGGTCGAGCACGAAGTGAATATTGACCCGCTCGCGCTCAATGGGGCGCTCATCGGAGAACACTTCCATCCGATCAACCAGCTTCACAATGCGGTCTGTCTCGTCACAAATCAGCCGCGTGAGGGCGCGATCCTCATCGCTGAGACCAGATTCCAGCAATTGAGCTGCGCCACGAATACCTGACAAAGGGTTCTTAATCTCATGGGCGAGCATGGACGCGAGGGCAGAAACTGAGCGGGCTGCTCCTCTATGCGTCAATTGCCTGTCCATTTTATCGGCAATTGTACGTTCTTGAAGCAAAATGATCACGCCAGACGCGATCCCGGGTGCGGGCGCCGCGTGAATATCGACAACCCGATCAAGCCCAATCTTGGGCATACCGATATCAACCCGGTATTCATTGACCGTCGCGCCGCGCTCCAAAACATGCTCGACGAGCGCCAGCAAGGGCGAGCCAAACGGCACCAATTCGGACAAACGATGGCGCAAAAGCACCGCGCGGCTCGTCTCAAAAAACGCTTCAGATGCCGCATTGGCATCCAAAATATTGCCCTCAGGCGAAAGCACAAGAATAGGATGGGGCAGCGCATTCATAATCTGATCGCCGCTAATACGGCTTCCGGCCGCTGGAATAGCGCCCATTTCTTTCAAACTCGGTCGTGTAAACAAATTCATCAGGCAGCCTCAACGGCAGGAGTGTAGGAAAACAAGGAGGTTAGAAGATCGCGCACTTCACGCGGATTTTGGGACGTCACCAAACGAAGACGCTCGGCTTGCATCAGCGGACCCACCGGCTCACTGGCCAGCAAACGATCGGCATAAGCAGCCAAATGCTTGCGGGCATGACGCAAGCCCGTCGCCTCGCCCATTAACGCCAAAAGCGTGTCGTAATGCTCAAGAGCAGCCGCAAGGCGCACCGCGCGCGATGGCTCGGCTGGCATCTCACCTGTTCGCAAATACGTGGAAAGCGCGCCCACAAGCCAGGGCCGCCCGACGGCTGCGCGGCCGATCATCACCGCATCAGCGCCCGATTGCGACAGACAGGCCAGCGCATCAGCGCCGGTTTCAATATCGCCATTGGCAACCAACGGTAGGGAGGTTGCGGCTCGCACCTGCGCAATAGCTCGCCAATCGGCCCTGCCCTTATAGAATTGCTGGCGTGTACGCCCATGCACCGTAATCATCACAACACCGGCCTGTTCGGCCCGACGCGCAAGCTCAGCCGCATTGTGAGAATGTTCATCCCAG
>CAIUDK010000011.1 GCA_903897875.1 uncultured Hyphomicrobiales bacterium | reverse complement strand
CGGTATCGATCGATCCGCGCCGCATTCTTGATAAGGATGAAGCAGTCGAATTGTTGACGGCGGTTTTGCCTGACATTAACGCAACAGAATTGCGTGATCGTCTGGGCTCCCGCAAAGGCTTTATCTGGGTGAAGCGCGCCATTACACCCAAAGAGCAGCAAGAGGTTTTTCGCCTCGGTCTGCCCGGTGTCAGTTTTCAGCGTGAAAACAAACGCGTCTATCCCAATGGTTCAATTGGGGCTCATGTTCTTGGCGCAACCAATGTCGACAATCAGGGCATCTCTGGAATCGAAAAATACATCGATGGTCAGGGCCTCGCCGATCTCAATGGTGCCGGTTTCAAAATCACACCAGATGATTTGAATCCCATTACGCTCTCGCTTGATCTGCGTGTCACGCATGCGCTGCGCGATGAGTTGAGCAAGGGCATTGCAAAGTTCAAAGCTAAGGCTGGTGCGGCTGCGGTTTTGGATGTCACGACGGGCGAGGTCATCGGCATGGTCTCCTTGCCAGACTTTGATCCTAAAAATCAGGTCGATGCGCAAAAGCTCGACAACATCAACCGTATGACTGTTGGTGTTTATGAAATGGGCTCGACCTTCAAGGCCATCTCAATTGCGATGGCCATTGAAGCTGGCAAGGTGAACTTGGGTTCGCGCGTCGATGCGCGCACATCCTTGCGATACGGACGTTTTACGATCCACGATTATCATGCGCAAAATCGCGTGTTGAGTGTTCCTGAAGTTTTCACCTATTCATCAAATCTTGGCACCGCACGCATGGCGTTGATGGTGGGAATTGATGCGCACCAGGCCTTCTTGAAAAAGATGGGACAGCTTGACCGTTTGCGCACAGAATTGCCTGAAAGTGCTGATCCTCTCAAGCCAAGACATTGGTCTGAAATCAGCACGGCAACGATTGCGTTTGGACAGGGTTTGAATGTCGCGCCGCTGCAAGCGATGATGGCAGTTGGTGCTTTGGTAAATGGTGGAAATATGATTCCGCCAACATTCCTCAAGCGAAGCCCAGAAGACGCTATGAAATTGGCCACGCGTGTCGTGCGTCCAGAAACGTCTGAAGCCATGCGCTATTTGATGCGGTTGAACGCGGAAATTGGGTCTGCCAAGACGGCCGATATTCCGGGCTATTTTGTAGGTGGCAAAACAGGTACCGCGAATAAGCCGATCAATGGCAGCTATTCGCAAGATCGTGTTTTGAACACTTTTATGGCGATCATGCCAGCTGACAAGCCACGCTATCTTTTGCTGACACTTATCGATGAGCCGCAAGGAACACCAGAGACGCACGGGTTTAGAACATCTGGATGGAATGCTGGTCCCATTACCGGCACTATCATCACGCGCGTCGCACCTTTGCTTGGTCTGCAGCCACGCTTTGAGCCGCCAGTTGCACCTTTTCCAAATATTTCAAAACTGGGCATTACGGCATACAACGCAACTGGGAGCATCGCGCATTGATCAAACTTGAGCGCCTGCTGCAAAATGTGAACATCGCGCCGCCCTTGGCAGCGCTTGATGTTGCAGGTCTGGCGTTTGATAGTCGTAAGGTGAAGCCGGGCTTTGCATTCTTTGCGGTGCCCGGCGCAAAGGAAGATGGCTCTGCCTATATTGATGCTGCTATTCATGCAGGCGCTTCCGTTGTTATCACGCAAGCGTTTGTAGAAAGCGCGCATTTTGTTCCCGTTCTTGCTGTGGCCGATGTGAGGCATGCGCTGGCGTTTGCGGCCTCGCGCTTCTATCCCGGTCAGCCAGCTTCAATCGTTGCAGTGACGGGCACAAGCGGCAAGACATCGGTCGCTGCTTTTGTTCGTCAAATTCTCACGCACTTGGGTGATGCTGCAGCAGCCTTGGGTACGACGGGCATTGTGTCGCCATCAGGCGCCAATTACGGCTCGCTGACCACGCCAGATCCCATCACGCTCCATCAAGTCTTGGATCGCTTGCATGCGGAAGGTGTGACGCATTTGGCGATGGAAGCATCGTCACATGGGTTAGATCAACATCGTCTTGATGGTGTGCGCTTGAGTGCTGGCGCCTTCACCAATCTGTCGCGCGATCACCTCGATTATCATGCTGATCTGGACTCCTATCTAGACGCCAAGCTGCGCTTGTTCAAAGAGCTGTTGCAGCCAGGCCAGACGGCAGTGATTAATGCCGATGATGCAGTTTCGAAAAAAGTTATCTCAGCATGCGTTGAGCGTGGGCTGAACATATTGACGACAGGACTGGCAGGTGTCGATCTTCGGTTGGTTGGGCTTGAGGCTGGCGCAGCGTCAACAAAAATTGACATGATCTACCAGGGCAAAACCATCGCGCTCACCATTCCGCTTGCTGGCGATTTCATGATCTCCAACGTGCTTGTGGCAGCAGCTTTGTGCATCGCGCTTGGTAAAAATGCCGACAATGTGTTTTCGGCGCTGGAACATCTTGAAGGTGCGCCGGGTCGGTTAGAAAAAGTGGGCGCACGCAATGGCGCGCCGATCTATGTCGATTACGCACACAAGCCCGATGCGCTTGAAAAAGTTCTTCACACTATGCGTGCCCTTGCGCGCGGCCGATTGATTGTTGTGTTTGGCTGTGGCGGAGATCGTGATCGCGGCAAGCGCCCGATCATGGGTGAAATCGCATCACGCTATGCAGACATTGTTATTGTGACGGATGACAATCCGCGCAGCGAAGATCCAGCTGTCATTCGGTCTGAGATCGTCGCGCACGCGCCAAAAGCATTTGAAATAGGCGATCGCGCACAGGCCATTGCTGAAGCCATTCATCAGCTACGCGATGGTGATGTTCTTGTCATTGCCGGCAAGGGTCATGAGACAGGGCAGATCGTGGGCGATCAGATACTTGCCTTTTCTGACCACGAGTCTGTGCGCCACATTCTGGGAGTGATGGCATCATGAGCGCACGCGAAATTTGGAACGGCTTTGCACTCATCAATGCTTTGAATGCACGTGTCTCTGGCCCGATGCCAAAATCGGTGAGCGGAATTTCAATTGACTCGCGCACAATTGCGGCGGGAGATTTGTTTTTCGCTATTCGCGGTGACAGCAATGATGGACATGAATTTGTACGCAAGGCCTTGGAGAATGGTGCAGCTGCCGCAGTGATTGATGAGGCTGCTTTTATCTCGCTTCAATCTGCAGGTTCATTGCTTGTTGTAGAAGATACATTCGCCGCTCTCCAAATTCTGGGCCAACACGGTCGTGCGCGGTCGAACGCCAAGATTGCTGCCGTGACAGGGTCGGTGGGAAAGACTGGCACCAAAGAAGCCTTGAATGTTGTCTTGTCGCATTTTGGCGACACGCATGCTTCGGTTGCTTCCTATAACAATCATTGGGGCGTTCCGTTGACCTTGGCCCGCATGCCAGCAAGCACCCAATTTGGTGTGTTTGAAATTGGCATGAATCATATTGGTGAAATCACGCCATTGGTGGAGATGGTGCGGCCACATGTTGCCATCATCACGACGATTGCGCCCGTCCATATTCAAAATTTTAAATCTGTTGACGAGATTGTCGAAGCAAAGGCCGAGATTTTTTCGGGCCTAGAGCCGGGCGGCGCAGCTATTCTCAATCAAGACAATGAGCACTTCGTGCGGCTCAACAAGCTTGCCAAAGAAGCAAATATCAAAAACATTCTTACCTTTGGTGCCAACCACAAGTCGGATGCTTGGTTGCGTGGTTTTGAATCTCTGCCCGACGGCTCTCATATCAGAGCCGAAATTGCTGGCCAGATGTTTTCCTATTACCTTGGCGCACCAGGACGTCACATGGCGATGAACTCGCTCGCAGTCTTGCTAACCGCGCATAGTTTTGGCCTTGACGTTCAGGAAGCGGCAGAGGCTTTGCGTTATTTTCATGCGCCACAAGGGCGCGGTCAGAAAACGGATCTTGCGACACGCGCTGGTCAGTTTACTTTGATCGATGAGAGCTATAACGCAAACCCGACATCAATGAGCGCCGCTTTCAATGTTTTGCGCGACACGCCGATTTCAGGAATTGGGCGCAGGATTGCCGTTCTGGGTGATATGTTAGAACTGGGCCCAGAGTCAGATGACCTTCATCGGGATTTGGCTGAGGCCATTTCAGTTAATAATATTGATATCATTTTTTGCGCAGGGCCGTTGATGCAAAAACTTTTCGATGCGCTCCCAAAAGTCAAACAAGGTGTTTGGAAGCAAACGTCGTCTGAACTATGCCCGCACATTCTTGATATCATTCGCGCTGGCGATGCTGTCATGATTAAGGGCTCGAATGGAAGTCGTATGGGCCAGATCGTGACAGCGTTGAAGGAGCAATTTGCCCCTCGTCAAAACACTAAGGGACAATAGGGGAAATTCATGCTGACATTATTGACTGATTTCACTTATCTGTTTGGACCCTTCAATCTGTTTCGCTACATCACCTTTCGCACAGGTGGCGCGACGGCAACGGCATTGTTTTTTGTGTTCTTCTTTGGCCCAAAAATTATCAGTGCATTGCGCTTGAAGCAAGGCAAGGGGCAGCCCATTCGTTTGGATGGGCCGCAATCTCATCTTCTGACAAAAAAAGGTACGCCAACAATGGGCGGGCTGATGATTTTGTCAGGGCTGGTTTTCTCAACAGTGCTCTGGGCCAATCCGCGCAGCGCCTATGTTTGGATTGTTCTGTTCGTAACGCTCGGTTTTGGCGCGATTGGTTTTTACGACGATTATCTCAAGGTCACAAAACAATCGCATGATGGTTTCTCGGGCCGCTCGCGTTTGATGTTGGAAGCAGCCATTGGCATGTTTGCCTGCTATTTGATGATGGTCGCCAGTGCGAGCCCGCCGATCAGTTCCATTGCTGATTTGGGTACGGCCTTGCTCACGCCTTTTCATAGCGATGTAACGGCAAGCCGATTGGCTGTTCCATTCTTCAATGATTACATTCTCAATCTCTCATGGTTCTTTGTGCCCTTTGGTGCCTTTGTCATCATGGCATCGGGCAACGCTGTTAATTTGACAGATGGCCTTGATGGCTTAGCGATTGTGCCATCCATGATTACGGCTGGCACATTTGCGATCATCGCTTACCTTGTTGGTAATTCCATTTTCGCGTCTTATCTCGGCATCCATTATATTTCTGGCACCGGTGAATTGGCGGTCGTCTGTGGTGCATTGATTGGCGCTGGGCTTGGCTTCTTGTGGTTCAATGCGCCGCCAGCGCAAATCTTCATGGGCGATACCGGTTCGCTCGCATTGGGCGGATTGCTTGGCACTGTTGCTGTTGCGATTAAACATGAGATCGTCTTGGTCATCGTTGGCGGTTTGTTTGTTGTCGAAGCTTTGTCTGTGATTGTTCAGGTGGCCTCCTTCAAACTCACGGGCAAAAGGGTGTTTCGTATGGCACCCATTCATCACCATTTTGAACAATTGGGCTGGTCGGAATCACAAATCGTTGTTCGGTTTTGGATTGTTTCGTTTGTGCTTGCCCTTATTGGTCTTGCGACGTTGAAAGTGCGATAACATGACACCAGTCACTTGCTTTGCACATAAATCGGTTGCGCTGTTTGGCCTAGGTGGGTCGGGCTTTGCGACAGCGCGTGCTCTTATGGCAGGTGGCGCTAAACTTGTTGTCTGGGATGATAACGAAGCGGCGCGTGTGAAGGCTGGCGCAGAAGGACTTCTCGTTCAAGATTTGCACACGATTGATTGGCGCACCTTCGATGCGCTTGTTCTATCGCCCGGTGTGCCATTCACGCATCCGGTTCCACATTGGAGCGTGATGTTGGCGCGTGAGGCCAACGTTGAAGTTATCGGTGATATCGAATTGTTTTGCAGGGAGCGTCAAGTTGTGGCGCCCAACGCGCCTTTCATCGCTATCACCGGCACCAACGGAAAATCAACAACGACGGCGTTGATCTCGCATATCTTGCAACGTGCTGGCTTTGATGTGCAGATGGGCGGCAACATCGGTATTCCGATCCTTGCACTTAAGGCGCCCAATGAACGTTGCGTGCATGTGATTGAATGCTCTTCATTTCAGATCGATCTTGCACCCTCCATTGCACCAAGCATTGGCCTCTTGCTGAATCTTACGCCAGACCATCTCGATCGTCATGGCAGCATGGAACATTACGCCAGCATTAAAGAGCGGCTCATCGCGGGCAGTGATTTGGCAGTGATCGGCATCGATGACGATTATTGTCGCGCGATTGCCGTCAAGCGTGAGTCAGCGCATGCGCCGTTGCGCTCTCTATCAATTCGCGGCGAACCGCATGCTGCATATGCGGACGATCATGGACAGATCTTTTCAGCTGATGGCGCAAAGCTGCCATTAAACTTGTCTGGCATTAGCACATTGCGTGGCGCGCATAATGCACAAAATGCACTGGCCGCCATTGAAGCGCTGCGTGACGGTCCCTTCGGGCTTACGATGCAGCAATTGCAGGATGG
>CAIUDK010000010.1 GCA_903897875.1 uncultured Hyphomicrobiales bacterium | reverse complement strand
CTGTCGTTGACGATATCGCCGCGATAGATTGGCAATTCCAAATCGCCCATCTTTTCGGTCGGGTTGGTACGCGGCTTGGCAAACTGGCCTGCAATACGCCCCACCTTCACAACCGGCATCGCCGCAGCAAAGGTCAGCACCACCGCCATTTGCAAAAACACACGGAAGAAATCGCGAATGTTATCGGCAGAATGTTCGGAGAAAGATTCAGCGCAATCGCCACCCTGCAGCAAGAAGGCTTCGCCTTGAGCTACTTTTCCCAATGCCTTCTTAAGCTTGCGCGCTTCGCCAGCAAAAACGAGCGGCGGAAACCCGGCGAGCTGACGCTCAACGTCGCCTAGCGCAGTCAGATCAGGATAGACGGGGGCCTGCTGGATAGGCTTGTTTCTCCAGCTGTCAGGCGACCAGCGATCGGCATTCATCGTCACAACTCCAACAGGGCAGCGCCCCAAAGAACCTTATTAGGCGGGCTTATACACCAGCGTGCCGAGCATGGCGATAAGGACTTGACGATAAGCTTGATGCGCAAACTTACTGCGCGGCTTGTCCCGGCGTAGCTTGGCGCTCATAGCGCGTGGTGCGTGTGCGCATGGTCACCAGCTCCTCAGCCGCTGTGGGATGCACAGCCATCGTCGCGTCAAAATCAGCCTTGGTTGCCCCCATTCGCACAGCAATGCCAAGCAATTGCGCCATTTCCCCGGCCTCATGGCCAAGAATATGAACGCCCAATACGCGATCACTCGTGCCATCGACAATGATCTTCATCAATGTTTTCTCAGCGCGGCCCGAAAGCGTCGCCCGCATGGGGCGGAAGCTGGCTGAGTAAATATCAACCACATCATATTGGCTGCGCGCCACCTGCTCGCTGATGCCCACAGTGCCAAGCTCTGGCGTGGTGAACACAGCGGTGGGCACATCCGAATGATCGACCAAAACATTCTTGCCGCCAAACACATTGTCAGCAAAGGCATGCCCCTCGCGGATGGCAACGGGTGTCAGATTGACCCGATCCGTCACATCGCCAACAGCATAGATGGAGGGCACATTGGTGGCGGAATAGTGATCGACCTTGATTGCACCATTTTTCGCCATGGCAACGCCAGCGGCCTCTAGCCCCAGACCCTGCACATGCGGACGGCGTCCTGTGGCAATCATCACCTGATCGACGGTGATGGCTGTGCCATCGCTGAGTGCCACAACAAGTCCGTCTGCAGTCTTTTCAATCTGTGTTGGCAACACACCCGCATGGATCTTGATGCCCGCATGGGTGAGCGCATCATGCACACCGGCGCGCATGTCTTCATCAAAGCCACGCAAAACATTGTCGGCACGGAAGGTTAGCGCAACATCGGAGCCCAAGCGCGCAAACACGCTGGCAAACTCAACCCCGATATAGCCGCCACCCACCACCAACAAACGCTTTGGAAACTGTGGCACATCGAACAATTCATTCGACGAGATCGCATGTTCAATGCCAGGGATCGCGGGCTCAAGAACCGGCGTGCCGCCTGTAGCCACCAAGATATATTTGGCGCTGATCTGGCGACCGTCTGTGAGCTTGACGGTGTGCGCATCAACAATCTGTGCGCGCTGCTCAATCACAGAGACGCCGGCGCGCTCCAGATTGGCTTTATAAATCGCAGACAAGCGAGAAATTTCTTTCTCTTTACCAGCGATCAATGTGCTCCAATCAAAGATAGGCGCGGATGGCAAGGTCCAACCAAAGCCTGCTGCATCTTCAAATTCATCTTTGAAACGGCTGGCGTAGACATAGAGTTTTTTAGGAACGCAACCACGGATAACACAGGTGCCACCAATGCGGAACTCTTCTGCCACAAGCACTTTGGCGCCATATCCGGCTGCAATGCGGGCTGCGCGCACACCGCCCGATCCTGCACCAATTACAAACAGATCGACGTCAAATGTGCTCACGGCAGCCCCCATTCCCATTCACACCCAAATGCTGGGCACGCCCAAGTTTTTGGGCAAACTATGCAGTCGCGATTAGAAGTCGCGACCTTTCTTCTTCATTTCTTCGCGAACACGCGCCATGAAATCGTAGGAGTTCTGCTTTGACCAACCATCCATGATGGGGCCAATATTTGCGAACAAGTTCGGCTGGATGTCGACATATTTTTTACCAGAGGCGCTTTTGAAATAGGCCACGGATTCTTTCAATTCCTGCTCTGTCATCATAGCAGCGAACACCCGGCCAACCCTATCCACCGCATCATCAATGCGCTTGTTAAACTCTGGCTGCAGCTGTGTAAGCACGGTGCGCATATCGGGGATCAACTCAGGGCGCGTTGCCGTGACCGTTGTGTTGATCTGCGTCATCGTTTGAATAATCATTGCATTGAAGCTACGCGACATGCCTGAATTGAGAACCAATTCACGACCAAGGGCGACTTGCGACGCGCTCGGCTGGGTCGGTTGGAAAGACGTGTCCCCTAGCAAAGGAGTTGTTTGCGCAAGAGCTGGAAAAGCGAAGCAAACCAAAAGGCTGCCAACGAGTGTAAGGCGAGCAAAAGAAACCAATTTGTATCTCCTAGATAGAGCGATCCGTATGCGGATCACCAATGATTCGAACGCCGGCCGTATCGGCCACCAAAACTGCGCTGGCCAGCCCCAGAAAAAGGCCATGCTCAACGACGCCCGGAATGGCCACCAACCCTTGAGCTAATGTTTCGGGATCGGGAATTGCACCAAAGGCGCAATCGAAGATGTAATGACCACCATCCGTGACAAAAACATGGCCGGCCGCTGTTTTGCGCAGGGTAATGTCTCCGCGGCAACCGAGGGACTCACCCAACACCGTCACCTGCTGATGTGTAGCGGCAAGCCCAAAGGCCACCACTTCGATGGGCAAAGGGAAGCGCCCCAAAACAGCCACTTCTTTAGAACTATCGGTAATGACGACCATGCGGCGTGAGGCACTGGCCACAATCTTCTCGCGCAAAAGCGCGCCGCCACCGCCCTTGATGAGCCGCAGGGCGGGATCAAACTCATCAGCACCATCAACGGTCAGATCGAGTATGGGGGTCTCATCGAGCGTGGTAAGCGGAATACCAAGGCTTTCGGCCTGAGCACGCGTCGCCTCGGAGGTCGGCACACAAATCACCTGAAGGCCCGCGCGGACGCGCTCGCCAACACAATCAACGAAATGCTTGGCGGTCGAGCCCGTGCCAAGGCCAAGCCTCATATTGGGGCGGATCAGCTCGGCAGCCGTTTCAGCTGCACGACGTTTAGCGGCTTCGATGGATTGGGACACGGGACGCCTCCATAATGGCCGGTGCAGCATGGCCTATATAACGAGACCTTTGCAACACAGCCTGACCCTCAAGGCGGATAGTCACTTCCCATCCAAAAAGCAAATATACCATCCCCAATTTGCTCTATTTTGCTGCCGGTGTGCACACGACTGCATCGCCCAAGACGTAGCAGATCGACATCATGCCGCTGCGCATATCAATCCGAAAAACACCGGCCTCCCGGTCATGCCGAGAGGCAATCAGCTGATATTCGCTGGACGCTTGAGGGCCGGCCCCCTCGCCTGCTGGATAGCAAAGCGTGACGCCAATGGAGCTTTCCTTGAGCCCATATTGGCAGGCCCCCACCTCACCGGTGGCCCGATCCACCCGATACACACGGTTGAGGTCGGTCTGAGGGGCGGCCAAAAAATCATAAGACGAGGCCGCATAAGCGGCAGAGACACCCGCGAGACTGAGTGCGAGGGCCAACATGAAAGCTGAAATACGAGCGGGGAAATAACCTTGAACGATAATAAGTGCGGGCCGCATGGGTCACCTTTGCGCTGAAACGAATCGAGCCAAACCTGTTTATGATCTTAGCCGACCGCGAAGCTAAGCAGCCATAAATATGGCTCAGTTTATCAAATTGAAATTGGCCAAACCGCCAAAATGCGTGCAAAACAATCTCAACATCTGGCCTGACACACCGCCAGCCAGCCGCTCTGCTCACGTTTTCTGGACTGACAATGCCCGATATCCTTTCGACCAAAAAGACCGCCTCACCCGCCTCCACAGCTGGTCAGCCTCTGCTCGTGTTCGATCTTGATGGGACATTGGCTGATACCGCCGACGACCTTGTGGCGACCGTCAATGCGATCATTGGACGTGAGGGGCTAGCGGCAATTCCCAACGAGCAAATTCGCCGGATGGTGGGCGCTGGCGCCCGCGCCCTGCTCGTGCGCGCCTATGCCGCCCATGGGCAGACACTAGAGCCTGCTCGGTTGGAGGCTTTGTTTACTGATTTTCTGGCTCATTACGAAGAGAATATCTGCGTTCATTCGCGCCTCTTTCCCGGCGTGATCGACGCGCTGGATCAATTCGCCGATGCGGGCTGGCGCTTTGCTGTTTGCACCAACAAAATTGAACGCCCCTCAATCAAACTGCTCGACGCACTTGGCATTTTGAACCGTTTTGATTTCGTCTGCGGACAAGACACATTCGCTTTCTACAAGCCCGACCCACGCACGCTAATGGCCACAATCGCCAAGGCTGGCGGCGATAGCGCCCAGTCCGTCATGATTGGCGATTCACGCACCGATATCGATACGGCGAAGAACGCAGGCATCCCTGTCGTTGCCGTCAATTTTGGCTATACGGACGTGCCGGTCGAAGACCTTGGCCCCGACCGTGTCATCGCCCATTTCCATGGCCTTTGGGGTGCGGTGGAGAGCCTTGGTCTTGGCCAAGCGGAAAACACCCAGCCCGAGCGCCTTCAAAGCACATCGGCTTGACGCGCACCATTCAAGCCCCTAAACGAAAGGCCGTCGCGACTATTGGTTGCGCGGGCGCGTAGCACAGCGGTAGTGCGTTCCCTTCACACGGGAGAGGTCACAGGTTCGATCCCTGTCGCGCCCACCAGATTAAAATTTTGAGCTGGCGTACTGCGCGAAATGGTCGGCTCAAATTCGGCTCCAAAGTTCGCATGCCTTTTCCAAGACATCTAACTCAAAATCAGAGGCGTTTCGCTGGCAACGTGCGCGGATGCGGGTGCGGGTGCGATAAAACCCAGCCTTCTAAACGATGCATTATACGAATCTAGATTGACGGGCTTAACGAGAACGTCGTCCATCCCTTCAGCCAAATATTTAACACGGTCTATGGCACTGTCCTGAGCCGTAACTGCAACAATAGGAATATCGCTGACTGCTGATGGCAGCAATCTAATGGCTCGCGTGGCATCAAGACCATCTAGGACGGGCATCTGGATGTCCATCAGAACAACATCGAAAGATCCTGTCATCAACTTATCTAAAGCATCCTGACCATTAACAGCCGTACTAACCGAATGGCCCATTTGCTTCAGCATAATCTCCATAATCATTCGATTTGCCATAACATCATCAGCGACTAAAATATTCAAAGGTCGAATCTCAAACGAACTCTTTATATCCGAAGGCTCACATCCATCGGATGGTTGTCCCATACTGAGTTCGAGTTGAAAGGAAAAAACTGCACCACCCTTAGGCTGGTTTTCGGCGACGATGATGCCACCCATCGCTCGAACAAGGTCCTGAGAAATCGACAACCCAAGACCGGTGCCACCCAGTTCAGAACCAACCAATGCCCCTCGATCAAACGGATCGAATATCCCTCCGATCTTTTCCATCGGAATACCGGGGCCATTATCTTTTACTACAAATTGGATTTTGTCCGCCCCCAACTTACTCACGCTCAACCCAATTTCAGCGTCTCCCCTATAGGCTGTTGTATAGCGAACAGCATTGCTCATCAGGTTTATCAGAGCCTGAGAAATTTTCTGTCCATCCGCAAAAATCCAAGTTGGCAAATTAGGATCAATTTCTAGGAAAATATTCGATCCGCTCCTTCGATCTAATGTTTTAGCAACAGCAATAACTTTTTTGAGCAACAGCGATAATTCAAAATTCGAACATCTAATATTGATGCCGTTAGAGCTATTCCTACTATGATCTAAAATATCAGTAACCAACAACAAAAGATGGTCAGCAGACTGCGATACCAATTCAAGAATATATTTGGATTTCTTATTAATTTTAGCATTTTTGATTAGCTCGATCCCACCAATAACAGCATTGATCGGCGTGCGGATTTCATGGGTAATTGTTGAAATAAAGTTCATTTTTATTCGATTTGCGGCGTCCAAAGATTTAATCACATACTG
>CAIUDK010000009.1 GCA_903897875.1 uncultured Hyphomicrobiales bacterium | reverse complement strand
GGGGCGGTATCGCTGGCGGTGGCGGTATTAAGCCGTTTTTCACTTGCGTAAATGTCGGGAAGTGCCACGCCTCCGAGACGCGCTTATGCTCCAGGTGAGCTATTTCTTTTCTTTGCATGAGACAAAGGGAGACGAGCACCGCAATGAGCAGCACGAACACCAGAAGAAAAGTAAGAACAAAACTATCACGCATAAAATATTCCTCTGCTTTCTTATTGGATCTTGCCACCGCATGCGGTGCTTTGAGCGTGCCATTATCTCAGGTGAGACTTAGGTCGGCGCTCGCCTTCTGCGCCTTGAACGACGAATGTTCCGGCATCGATGATAAAAGAACCACCGGTGGTGTAAAGCGCCGTGTCAGGCGTAGAAATGCTTAGTCTGGCGGTCTTTCCGCCGGAACTTTTCCCGGTTACGTGGCGCAAGTCTTTTTTGTTCCAGGGCCAGGCCGGCAGTGCGAGAGGATTAACACTAAATCCCGCAAAATTGCCTTGTGTAGCCGTAATTTGGCTAATTTTAACGGCATATGTGACGCCATTATCTGAAAGGTACTGGGCGAAGCCCATAACGTCCCCGGTTGCCATATGTTTTTACTCCCGCTAGGTAACTTCCCTATGCTACCAGGACAGCAAGATGATATGCCTTTTATATATGTGCTACGATGAATCGACAATTAGTCGAGTCAACCACAGACATGAGAGAAGGTTAAATTTGGGTATAACTGTTGTCCCACTTACCGCTGGTCCTTACGACGACCTCAGCCGAGAAGCGCCGGATATAAACACTATCGGGTTCCCGTGTGTGGATTTATCAGGAGCGTCGTCTCCCCTTAGCTTTAATATTTTCACGACGAAGTTTGAGACCGGCAGCAACACTGATCCAATTTTTCCAATAGACGGCAACTGGGAATTAAACACTCTCGGCTTTCTCACTCAAATTTGGGGCGAGCTAGCTGCCACCGCCGCTCCCATCTTCAACACCACCGCCACGGATTTAGACGGGTACGGCAGCATATTTATAGGGGGGACAATCGCTTGACGTACTTAGTACATCAGGGAAAAACTAGCGTTGCGTTACCGTGTTTAGACGGTGCCGGAGGACCAGCTACGGTGACGGAAGGTCAAAACGATTTCATCATTTGGGACGACTTGGCTATAACCTATCCGCCGCAATGCACGATAAATCTGCAAACGCTTGCGTACTTATCGCAAGTCTGGCAAACAATTTTTCCCGGCAATGTAGTTGTTGCCGGGACTGCTTTTACACTCGATGGTGGCGGAGGTAGTCTACCGTAATGACGAGACCCTTAGAGCGTGTAGAAATGCAGGTCATTGCCGGTACCGACTTGGTGAACGTAAAATTCGGTGTTGAGAACGTATACTATTTTGGCTATTGCTGGTTCACTTTCCGGCGAGCCTTCGATAGTGGTGTTGTATATGGTGGCAAGCTCCAATTTGTGAATCACGTTGATTCAGTCTTCTTCCCCGAAGCCAAAGGCGCGGTAGGCTTCCAGTGGCAACTTTTCCCAGGAGTCAGCGCTATTGCGACAGCGTATGAGTTGCCGCCGGTCGAGAACATCACAGTGAATGGAAATGTCATCGACCCGAATACGCAGCAATTGGTGAATCTGAGCCTTTAGCTAGGGCTGCTCTCTGGATATAAAGTCGGACACCGCATCGCGATCACACTCCTGATGACAGTCCAACCAGTGTTCAAGCTCAATCAAGTCAAACGTTTGTATGAAGCCGCCACAAAGGCAGGTGCATTCAAGCACCGTCTGCCCCTGTAATTGGCGCTTCGTACCAGATAAACGTACGCGCTTGCTTGTTGTATTTACCCTTCCACCAAAAGCATTGCATCGCATAAGTAGCCGCCTCCGAAGTGAGGCACTCAAACAATTCAAGCGCCTTGTTGTAATCATACAGTTTGGAATGTGACACTACTGTTAGTGCCGTAATTTGTGCCCGAATAAAGTTCGACATACCCCACCAACGGCTAGGGCAGTAGTAACACTGTTCACTATCTTGTTGTGCGCCTTTGCTGAGGTATTTAGCGAGATAAGCACCAACACTTTTCCGGCACCACTGAGCATCAGTACGAACTTCGCCTTGTTTGTCCTTATATGTCTCGCCACTGGGAGTTTTGAATAAGTCCAATCCGCATTTAGCGCTAACCTCAGTCAAAACCTGGCACCACAAGCGTCTCCAGTGGTCGCCCAGGGAGCTTATTGTTGCCGTATTCTTGTTGCCGGCAGCCACGTGCAAATGCAGTGTCCCGCGCTTTTGGTACTCCCAAACAAAAACTATTAAAGTACCGGGAAACTGGTCTACCAAAAGTTGACGTAAACGCCTTATCGCATAGCCTGACCACGACGCGAATTGCTGCAAGCTGCTTTGAGTACCTGCCGGAATTGTCGCCGTGAAAAAACCGATGGATTTTTTAAATAGTCGGTCGAGTACTGCGCACCCGTTCCTAACCGCTTGACGAGCCAGCTTAGTGAAATGCGTCCTTTGTGGGAGAGAACCAAAACCAGATGGTAGTCTGCCAGGTCGCCGCGCAATGGCATTTGTTGTAACCTTCTGCCAGCTTGATCCATCGACTTCGGCGCTATAGACAAGAGAACTAGCGGCTGCGGTTTTTTCAGCGACCAGGGGCACGAGCCTGTATCGATGCTCCCCTGATGGACTATGTCTAT
>CAIUDK010000008.1 GCA_903897875.1 uncultured Hyphomicrobiales bacterium | reverse complement strand
GCGGGCTCGTTTACAGCTCTTGATCCCATCACACTCGATGTTCCCACCGGCTGTTTTTTCATGATTGTTGGCCCATCGGGCTGCGGAAAAACCACTCTCCTGCGCATTTTGGCCGGCCTCGATAAGCAAACGAGCGGTACAGTTGAAATCAGCGCGCCAGCGGCTGGCCGCCCCAGCAATTCCATGGTGTTTCAGGGCGATTCCTTGTTCCCTTGGATGACAGTCTTTGAGAATGCGGCCTATGGTTTGACCATGCGCGGCAGGCCAAAGGCTGAGATCAAGGAAGTGGTTGGTCATTATCTCAACCGCACGGGTCTCACACGTTTCCATGCGGCCTATCCGCATCAATTGTCGGGCGGCATGCGCCAGCGTGTTTCCATCGCGCGCGCCTTCTCGAATGATCCCGACATTTTGCTGATGGACGAGCCTTTCTCTGCACTCGATGAGCAGAACAAATTGCTGCTGCAAGAAGAATTGCTGCGCATTTGGGAAGAGACACGCAAGACTGTGATGTTCATCACCCATAGCGTCGATGAAGCCGTCACTTTGGGCGATAAAATCATGATCATGACGGCGCATCCGGGCCGCGCGAAATTGATGGTGGATGTGCCCTTTGAGCGTCCACGCAAAGTGCTCGAACTGCGGGCGCGTCCAGAATATGGCGAGCTTGTTTATAATATTTGGGGCCATCTGCGCGACGAAGTGCAACGTGCCCGTGCTTTGGATGAAGGAAGCGCGTCATGACCGATGTTGTTCAGGACGTTAAGAAAATTGTTGCCCCTCCAGCATCTGGCGCACCACGCGGTTTGAGCCGCGATGCGATTGAGCGCTTGATGAACATCGCTTCGCCGGTGTTCTTGTTGCTGTTGTGGGAACTTGCAGCCCAGACGCATATGATCGACACGCGCTTTTTTCCAGCACCGTCAAAAGTGTTCAACCAGCTGTTTATTCTGGCTGAATCTGGTGCGCTTTGGAAGCATACGTTTGCTAGTTTGCAGCGCTTGTTCTGGGGCTTTTTGTGGGGCGGTATTCCAGCCCTCATCCTTGGCGTCGCCATGGGCATGTATCGCAATTTGCGTGTCGTGATTGAGCCAATCATTTCGGCCACTTATCCGATCCCCAAGAGCGCGATTTTGCCTCTGATCCTGCTCATTTTCGGTCTTGGCGAAGCCTCCAAGATTGTGATGGTGGCGACAGGTGTGTTCTTCCCCATCCTCATCAATTCGATGGCGGGCGTGCTTGAAATCAACAAGATCTATTTCGACGTCAGCGCCAACTTTGGTGCAAGCCGTTGGAAGGTTTTCACCACAGTCGCACTGCCGGGCGCTTTGCCGCTCATCATGACCGGCGTGAAACTCGGCGTCGGCCTTGGCCTCGTGCTGATTTCGATTGCGGAAATGGTCGGCGCGAAAGCGGGCCTTGGATATATGATTTGGAACGCGTGGGAAATTCTCTCCGTTGAGACCATGTATGTCGGCCTCATCGTGATCGCTGTGCTGGGTCTGGTGCTGACACTCATCCTCAATGAGGTTGAGCGCATGGTCGTGCCCTGGAAGTCGAGCCGCTAGGCTCGGCGTCTTCAACCATCAAGCAGTCGAGCCGCTAGGCTCGG
>CAIUDK010000007.1 GCA_903897875.1 uncultured Hyphomicrobiales bacterium | reverse complement strand
TTCATTGGCCACAGATTGCGCGACGCAGAATTTGGTTTCGTTTTCAAAGATGCGAATGACGCCAAGATCCGACTTGGTAATGCCACCCTTGCGGCACAGCATTGGCAAAAGCCATTTAGGATCAGCATTTTGCACGCGGCCAATGTCGAGACGGAACCAGACGCCATCATCGGACAGACGCTCGCGTTGTGCCTTGAAGCTTTTCTGAGGGGCGCTGTCGCGCGGGCCTGCATCGCGATCACGATCACGGCTGCGGGGTTCGCGTGGCTCACGACGCTCAGGCATTTCGCCCGGATCATACACATCTTCCAAAGCTGGGAGACGTGAACGATAGACGCGCACGAGGGCAGCAGCGAGCTGCTCAGGTGAACGCTCGGCCAAGAGAATGGCACCCAGCGCCAGATCTTCGTCGGTTGGCTGATCCTTCAGGATTGGATCTTGCAACAGACGTTCTTGATCTAGCTTGCTAATTTCTTCTGCTGTTGGCGGGCCGCTCCAGATGGGCGTCACGCGCATGTCGCGCAGCATTTGCTCGGCGCGGCGACGCTTGGAGATTGGCACCAACATGGCGCTGATGCCTTTGCGGCCAGCGCGGCCGGTGCGGCCTGAGCGATGCTGCAAGGTTTCGGCGTCATTGGGCAGTTCGGCGTGAACCACCAAACCGAGGTTTGGCAAATCGATACCGCGGGCTGCGACGTCGGTGGCAACGCACACACGTGCGCGGCCATCACGCAAAGCTTGCATGGATTGATTGCGCTCGTGCTGGCTTAGCTCGCCCGAGAGGAGAACGGCGGAAAAGCCGCGCTCTTGCAAAGTGGCTTGCAAATGGCGAACGGATTCGCGTGTGTTGCAAAACACGATGGAGGTTTGCGCTTCAACAAAGCGCAGCAGGTTTACAACAGCCAGCTCGGTTTCTTTTGGTGAGACGCGGATCGCACGATATTCAATATCGGCATGGCCGCGTTCGCCATTGGCAACCTCGATGCGCAGGGCATCGCGTTGATAACGCTTGGCAAGTGCTGCAATGCCCTTGGGCATTGTGGCTGAGAACAGCAAAGTCTGCCGCTCGTCAGGTGTCGCCTGCAAAATGAATTCGAGATCTTCGCGGAAACCCAGATCCAGCATTTCGTCTGCTTCATCAAGCACAACGGCTGCAAGGTCTGCGGCGTTTAGGCCGCGGCGTTCGATATGATCGCGCAAACGGCCGGGTGTGCCCACAACGATGTGCACGCCATCCGAGAGTTTGCGGCGCTCCATGCGGGCGTCCATGCCACCGACGCAGGAGACGATTTTCGCGCCTGTGTGGGCATAGAGCCAGATCAGCTCGCGCTCAACCTGCAACGCCAACTCGCGCGTCGGCGCGATGATGAGGGCTAGGGGCGAAGTGGCGGGGCCAAAGCGTCCGTCTTCGTTGAGAATGGTGGGACCCATGGCGAGGCCATAGGCAACGGTCTTGCCGGAGCCAGTTTGAGCGGACACGACAACGTCGCGGCCCTCGGCCTCCTTGGTCAGGACAGCGGACTGGACCGGCGTAGGGTCGGCATAATTGTGCTCGGCAAGTGCACGAGCCAGCATTGGGCTGGTATCAAAGAAAGTCACGGGTGAATTTTACCTAACGGGATAAATCGCATGGCGGCTGGCCTATTTGGCCTGTCGATAAAGACCTTGGAAGCCCCTGGCTGCTAACGATAGAACTGCGGAGGAGACATCTCGCTCCACTTGACGTTCCAGTCTTTACGTTAGTCGGGGCGAAAGCGCCACTCATACCGCTGTTTTCCGGGCTTTAT
>CAIUDK010000006.1 GCA_903897875.1 uncultured Hyphomicrobiales bacterium | reverse complement strand
GCTCGGTCTATGAGCAGGATCATGTGACGGTGGATGTTGGCTTTGCTGAGCCATCCATGACGGGCCATAATCTGAAAGCGACGTTGGCCGATATGGAAAAGCGGATGCGCGAAGCCGCCGGCAATTTGGAATTTGAAGAGGCTGCGCGTTTGCGCGATGAGGTGAAACGCTTGCAAGCGGTTGAGTTGGCGATCGGTAATGATCCGATGGCGCGGCAATCGGAAATTGAACAGCAGACGGGAAGTTTTCAGGGCGAGCGCAAATATGGATCGGCCGCGAATTTGCCGATCAATCGTCCGCACAAACCCGATAGCGATGAAATGGGGCCGCATAATTTTGGCGGAGGTGGCGCTAAACCCCGCAGCACACATGTGCAGGCGGTGAAGAAATCTCGCAAATCGCGTTTCTAAAAGGCAGAAAGCCGCCCAACAAACGGGGCGGCTTTCTTTGTGTTAAAGATCAATAACGCGCGCGCACATAGGCCGCAGGTGAAACAGCCTGTGGTGGAATGCAGCGGTTATCGACCGGCGCCCATGCCGCGCTGACGAAAGGCAAAATCACCCAGCTCAACACTTCACCCGTCGTCAAATCACGGCATTGTGTGTTGTTCACATAAGCGCCGTAACCGATGAGGCTAACCACGGACACGCCAGCCCAAATGCCAGCGACTGTGCCAGCAGCAATGCCGCCGCCATGACCGGCGTGGACGAAGTGATGGGCGTGGAAACCGCCCATGCCATGGGCGCTGGCTGGCGCTGCCGCCAAAGGTGCAAGAGAAAGGCTCGCTAGAACAATAGCGAAAGTGGACTTACGCAACATGTCACTCTCCGTAACCATGCCAGGCACTAAACATCCAGCCGACGCCCTGGCTGACGACGTCGGTGGTGATCGTTTTTGAATGTCGAGAGGCTTGTGTCTTCGGCTTTGCTACGCGTTGCAGAAAAGCGTTGGCACATCGACTTGACGGTCAACGTGGTCACGTCACAACGGTTCCGGTGGATGCGTGTGGCGTAGGGTTACGAAAAAGCCGGATGCGTGAGCACCCGGCTTGCAATTATGTTTTAGGCGCGCGCAAAATTATTTTTGTTTGGCAATAATTTTGTCTTTGATGTCGTCGTAAACGCCTTGCGGAATGATGTTTTTTTGCACCAAATCATCCTTGCCCTTGTAGGGGCGCTTTTTGATGATGTCGGTCGCGCGCACTTCGCCAATGCCCTTGAGCGCCATCAGTTCTTCTTTGCTGGCAGAGTTAATGTCGATGAGGGCCGCTTGCGGTGCAGCTGGCTTGGCAGCTTCAGCTGGCTTGGCTGGCGCAGTGATGACAGGCGGGGCTGGCTTGGTGGCAGGGGCCGTTGCTGGGGCTTGGGCCAGCGCGGAGCTGGCGAGGCCGGTGGTTAATAGAAACATGAAAACGCGTGTTTTGATCATAGGGTGCTCCCTTGATGGGCCGGTAATCCGGGCAGGGCTATTTGACATTGAACGCGTGCTATTCTCAAGCTCAATCGTGGCAATACAAATTCTATTGCTCCCGGCGGCGGCTGAGCCTATGTTCCGCCGCGTTTTCCAATGATTTCAGGAGCCCGAATCTATGGCCTTCATCGCCGATGCCCTCGCCCGCGTGAAACCGTCCGCGACGATCGCGATCACCCAAAAAGCGCGTGATCTGAAGAATCAAGGCCGCGACATCATCAGCCTGTCGGTTGGTGAGCCTGATTTTGACACCCCGGACCATATCAAGGCCGCTGGTATTGCTGCCATTCAGCGCGGCGAAACCAAATATACGCCGGTGCTGGGTATCAACCCGCTGCGTGAAGCCATCGTGCGCAAGTTCAAGCGCGAGAATGGCCTCGACTACAAAGTCGGTCAGACAATCGTGGGCACCGGCGCCAAGCACATTCTGTTCAACACCTTCTTGGCGACCCTCAATCCTGGCGATGAAGTCATCATTCCGGCCCCTTACTGGGTGAGCTATCCCGATCAGGTGCTGCTCTGCGGCGGCACGCCCGTGTTCGTGCAGACGCATATGGCCAAGGGCTTTAAGCTGCAGGCTGAAGACCTTGAGCGCGCCATCACCAAGAAGACCAAGTGGATCGTGCTCAACTCGCCATCCAACCCATCAGGTGCGGCCTATACGCATGCTGAGCTGAAGGCTGTGACCGACGTCTTGATGCGTCATCCCCATGTTTGGGTGCTGACCGATGATATGTACGAGCATCTCGTCTATGGCGATTTCGTCTACACGACACCAGCGCAGGTTGAGCCCGGCCTCATGGACCGCACGCTCACGCTGAACGGCGTGTCGAAAGCCTATGCCATGACCGGCTGGCGTATCGGTTACGCAGCAGGGCCAGAATCGCTCATCAAGGCGCTGGACTTGCTTCAAGGCCAGCAGACGTCTGGAACATGCTCCATCGCACAATGGGCCGCTGTTGAGGCTCTGGATGGCCCGCAAGACCATCTGCCAATCTTCAAGGCTGCGTTCCAAGAGCGTCGTGATTTGGTTGTGTCCATGCTCAATCAGGCCAACTTCTTGGAATGCCCGATGCCAGAGGGCGCGTTCTACGTCTATCCATCCTGCGCACAGGCACTGGGCCGCAAGGCTCCGTCTGGCAAGGTGATCGCGACTGACGAAGATTTCGTGGCTGAATTGCTCGACGCTGAAGGCGTGGCCGTGGTGCAGGGCACTGCGTTTGGCTCAGGCCCCAACTTCCGCATTTCTTACGCCGCTTCAACGGCTGTGTTGGAAGATGCCTGCATGAAGATCCAGCGCTTCTGTTCAAGCCTGAAGTAAGCAAGGCGCATCGCGTCTAAGAGAGCGGGCCCTTCGGGGCCCGTTTGCGTTTGAGCTCAGTGTTCAAACGCCGAGCCTTAAAAACCGAGCCTTAAAAACCGAGCCTTAAAAACCGAGCCTTAAAAACAAAGCCAATGGACGCAAAAGAAAAGGGCCCCAAAGCGGGGCCCTTTTTTATTTGTCTTGAATGATTTTCACTCAGTGAGCGACGTTCGCCCAGATCTTCTTCTTGGTGAAGTAGAGCAGGCTGGACAGCAGGATCAAGAAAGCCATGACCCGGAAGCCAGTCTTCTTGCGCTGCTCAAGATGAGGCTCTGCGCTCCACATCAGGAAGGCCGCAACGTCGCGCGCATATTGCTGGGACGTCTTGGGTGAACCGTCTGTGTAGTCAACCTGACCATCGCTCAATGGCTTTGCCATCGCGATGTGGTTGCCCGGCATGTAATCATTCCATGTCGGATCATCGTTCTTCGAATAGCCGTTCAGCAGAGCGTAGATGTAGTCAACGCCATGTTCCTGATATTGGATGACAGCATCCACGAGGAACATTGGGAAGCCGCGGCTGTACGAGCGAGCCTTGGCCAGCAATGACATATCTGGTGGAGCTGCGCCGATGGCAGCGCGGGCTGCCTGTGCGTTTGGATATGGCGATGGCCAAGCGTCGGATGGACGACCATTGCGCTCAAACATCTTGCCGTCTTCGTTCGGGCCGTCTTGGACCTTGTACTCAGCGGCGAGGGCCTTGACCTGCGCTTCAGAGAATTGCGGGCCGCCGGGCTGTGACAAATTGCGGAAGTTCAGCTTTGTCATCGAATGGCAGTTCGAGCACACTTCGCGGAACACTTGGAAACCACGCTGCAATTGAGCAGTGTCGAAAGTGCCGAAAGGACCAGCGAAGGACCAAGACTGGCGGGCAGGAACGTGTCCGCCGCCATGATCTTGAGCTGACGCGCCACCGGCAACCAAGAGGGTTCCGGTAAGCAGTGCTGCGAGGCCAAGTTTCTTCATCGTTTTCATTTTATGTTCCTCATCAGCCCTGGGCGCTTGCTTGGGAGGCGTGTGCGCCTTTGCCCAAAACAGAGTCAGCGATGGAAGCGGGAAGCGGCTTTGGTGTTTCGAAGAGACCCAAAAGCGGCATGACCACCAAGAAGAACCCGAAGTAATACACAGCCAACAAACGTGACGCGATCACATAGATGCCTTCTGGAGGCTGGGCCCCAAGATAGCCAAGACCGATGCAAGCAACGACAAAAGCCCAGAAGAACATTTTGTAGACTGGACGGTAGTTTGCCGAGCGCACGCGAGATGTATCGAGCCAAGGCAAGAACACCAGCACCAAAATGGCCGAGAACATTGCAATGACGCCACCCAATTTGTCAGGCACGGCGCGCAAGATCGCGTAGAACGGCAGGTAATACCATTCAGGCACGATATGAGCAGGTGTAACCAACGGATTGGCTTCGACGTAATTGTCTGGATGGCCCAAGAAGTTCGGCACGTAGAAGATGAACCAAGCAAAGAAGATCAAGAAGACCGACATTGCGAAACCATCTTTGGTCGTGGCGTAAGGCGTGAATGGGAGCGTATCGCGCTCAACATTCTTAACTTCGACGCCGGTTGGATTGTTCTGGCCAACCACATGCAGCGCCCAAACGTGCAGGATAACAACACCAGCAATCATGAAAGGCAGCAGATAGTGAAGCGAGAAGAAGCGGTTCAGCGTTGGATTATCAACTGAATAGCCACCCCAGAGCCAAGTGGTGATGGATTCACCAATGAGCGGGATTGCTGAGAACAGGTTGGTAATAACCGTCGCACCCCAGAAGCTCATCTGTCCCCATGGCAGAACGTAGCCCATGAAACCTGTGGCCATCATCAAGAGATAGATAATGACGCCCAAAATCCAGAGCACTTCGCGTGGTGCTTTGTAAGAGCCGTAGTAGAGGCCGCGCAGCATGTGAATGTAGACCGCGATGAAGAACATCGAGGCGCCATTGGCATGGGTGTAGCGCAAGAACCAGCCCCAGTTCACGTCGCGCATGATCTGCTCGACGGAGGCAAAGGCGTGATCCACATGCGGTGTGTAGTGCATCACAAGCACGATGCCGGTGATGATCTGCACGCCCAGCATGAGCGAGAGAATGCCGCCGAACGTCCAGAAATAATTGAGATTCTTGGGCGTTGGGTAGGACACGAAGGATGAGTGTATCAAGCCCATAATAGGCAGGCGGCTCTCAAACCAGCGGCCGAGGGCGCTCTTGGGTACGTAAGTCGAAGGTCCGCTCATATCAGTGGTCTCTTCTCAAGGTCTTTCGGCCGAAGCCGCGATGTGATTAGCCGATTTTCAACTTGGTATCGGACACGAATTCATAGGCAGGCACGTCAAGATTTCTCGGTGCTGGACCTTGGCGGATGCGCCCCGATGTATCGTAGACCGAGCCATGGCATGGGCAGAACCAACCGTCATATTCGCCCTGATGGCCAAGCGGTACGCAACCCAAATGGGTGCACACGCCGATAACAACCAGCCATTCAGGCTTCTTAACGCGCGAGGCGTCTGTCTGGGGATCAGGAAGCGTGGCGACCTGAACCGCCTGTGCCTCGTCAATCTCCTTCTTGGTGCGATGACGCACGAAGACAGGCTTGCCGCGCCATTTGACGGTCAAGATCGAGCCCACAGCCAAGGCGCCGATGTCAACTTCCGTTGACGCCAGAGCGAGGGTTGAAGCGTCTGGATTCATTTGGCTAATCAGTGGCCAGGCGATCGAGGCGGCACCAACGGCAGCAGTTGCACCGGTGGCAATAAATAGAAAATCTCTGCGGGTCGGTTCGACCGAGGATGCAGTGGACACGAGTAACCCCCAAATCCAAGTTTAGCGCCGTCCAGATACTATCTGGTTGGTCGCCGCGGATTCGGAATATCCGGCAGAACCGGCTTCCGAGTGATGATGGCAACGCGATGTCGCCGGCTAAACCTTAGATTGCTCCAAGGCTCGCAATAATGGGCCGTTATTTCGCACCGATTGGTTCAGTTGTCTATAGTGTGAAGGTAGCGGCTTCTGCTTGCCCATATGTCATTATATGGCGCGCGGCGTTGGTGTTTCCAAAGCTTGCACATGCTTTAGCCAAACTCTTTCTTAAGCTTGGACCAGCGGCGTCTATAAAGACTCGCCTAAAGACGCGCCAAAATGATAGGGCAGGCGGGATGAAAAAATTCACATTGGTTCTTTATCAGCCAGATATTCCGCAAAATACCGGCACAATGCTGCGCACCTGTGCATGTTTGGGCGTGGATGCGGCTATTATTGAGCCAGCGGGCTTCCCCGTGACCGACCGCCATTTTCGGCGCTCAGGCATGGATTATCTCGATCAGGTCACCATTGAGCGCCATGCCTCTTGGGATCATTTCGAGGAGTGGCGGCGCGCGCAGGGTGGCCGCCTTGTCATTTTGTCCACAAAGGCCAGCGAGATTTATACCGATTTTGTGTTCCAGCCGGGCGACATTTTGCTCATGGGGCGCGAATCAGCCGGCGTCCCCGATGCCGTCCATGAGGCGGCCGACGCTCGAATCATTATTCCCATGGCCGCAGGTTTGCGCTCGCTCAATGTCGCAGTGGCTGCAGCTATGGTTCTTGGGGAAGCGCTTCGTCAGATTCGGTCTCCGTTCAGCGAAACGTCCGGCAAGACTGCCGATCAACACAGCATTTCAAAGGGCCTCTAATGGCAACCTCAGATATCGACACAAAAAAGAACACCGCCCGTCCGTGGTTCGAAGCCTTGCAAAAGCGCATTTTTGCCAGCTTTGAGGCGCTTGAGGCCGAATGTGCCGGGCCGTTTGCGCCTGAGATGACAGAGCCCGGCCGGTTTGAGACCAAGCGTTGGGATCGCGTCGATCATGATGGCACGCCCGGTGGTGGTGGCAATATGGGCCTGTTGCATGGCCGTGTGTTTGAAAAGGCCGGCGTGCACGTCTCCACCGTTCATGGCCGCTTTGCCCCTGAATTTGCTAAGCAAATCCCCGGTGCGGATGTGGACCCTAGCTTCTGGGCCTCAGGCATTTCGCTGATCGCCCATCCGTGGAACCCCAATGTTCCCACCGTCCATATGAACACCCGCTTTGTGGTGACCTCGAAGGCGTGGTTTGGCGGCGGCGCTGATTTGACCCCGGTTTTGGACGCCCGTCGCGTTCAGACTGATCCCGACACATTGGCCTTCCATGCTGCCATGCGCGGGGCGTGTGACGCGCATAAGGATGTCGCCGATTATGGGCGCTACAAAGACTGGTGCGATGAGTATTTTCATCTCAAGCATCGCAATGAGCCGCGCGGCATTGGCGGCATTTTCTACGATTATCTCGATAGCGAGAAAGCTGGCGGCCCGGGTTTTGACGCGGATTTGGCCTTCACCAAGGCTGTTGGTGACGCTTTTGTGTCGATTTACCCCGAAATCGTGCGCAAGAACTTTTCAAAGCCTTGGACACCAGAGCAGCGCCAAGAACAGCTGGTGCGTCGTGGCCGCTATGTGGAGTTCAATCTGCTCTACGACCGCGGGACGATCTTTGGTCTGCGCACCGGGGGGAATGTGGACTCTATTCTATCGTCCATGCCGCCGATGGTCGCTTGGCCTTAGGGAGCCTAACTCGTCAGGTGTCGGGCCAAGCGCGTGTTTGGCCTGATTTGGCAGCGAATGTCCAAATTTTATGGGCAATGAAGTTCCAGAAAAACACCATGCCTGTGGCCGCTACGCGGGCATAAAAGTATGGAATATCAAGGCGTTTGGTCAGTACGTACATAATGACCCCGGTCAGGCAGAAGCCGACCGCCATCACGGTTAAGAACCGCCAGCCCGCTTCCATATGGCTTCTATTTGTCTGGAAGGTGAGGAGCCGATTGAGCGTGTAAGACACTGCTCCGCCCAGAAGATAGCCAATTTGGGCGGCCACGACGGGATCAAAGCCTAAAAACTCGGTCAGAATCGTGAGCGTACCGTAATCAACAACGGTGGCTGCGACGCCGACGCCTAGAAAGAGAGAAAATTGCCGATGCAAAGCCATGCAGGACGTTTACGGGCACAGCAACGATCTGTCACCGGGTTTTCGCGGCGTTTTAAGAAAAATGGAGCATCGCGTCTCTGTTAGCGTGAGGCCGATTGCCGCAGAGCCGCTATCGCCATGCGCAGCGGGCAGGTCTGCTGGCGCGGCATTGTCACTGTGAAGGTCTTAATGCCGAAGAAATATTGGCATTCGCGCGACCAAGGGTCAGATTCGGGCAGTGTTGACCCAATAATCCAGCCCTTTTGGCTCGTGGACATCTCTAACTGGCCCACGCCCACGAGAATGACCAATATGAAAAGGAGAGGTGCTTCGAAACCCTTCATCACAGAAACTCGCTTTGACGTTCAACGACTTAGTATTTCCAACGACTTAGTATTTCTCGTCTAGAAATGTAACCCAAGGTTGTTACGAACTCCTTTCACGATAGGTTGTGGGCAGGTTAATCCGCATCAACGTCTGCCCTTCCCATCGACATGGTTTTCGTCTAGTAAATGCTTCAGTTTTTGGGCTGAAGCTCCCGCGTGACTGCCTGCGGGTTCGGCCCAGCTTAGGTTTTCGCAAGGACGCGCTCCGGTCATCCTTAAGGCCGGTCATGCGGCCTTTTTTTGTGCGAGCGCGCATGTAGGCCCCGCCGGGGCTTGCTGGGCCACAGACGCAGAGCCAGACGGGTAAGATGCCGAAACGTACAGACATAAAAACAATTCTGATTATTGGTGCAGGTCCGATTGTGATCGGGCAGGCGTGCGAGTTCGATTATTCGGGCACTCAGGCGTGCAAAACCTTGCGCGCCGAGGGCTATCGGATCGTCTTGGTGAATTCGAACCCGGCCACGATCATGACTGATCCTGACATGGCTGACCGCACCTATGTCGAACCCATCACGCCCGAAGTTGTGGCCAAGATTATTGAGGCAGAACGCTATGCGGTGCCCGGTGGTTTTGCGCTGCTGCCAACCATGGGTGGCCAGACGGCGCTCAATTGCGCCCTGTCGCTCAAGAAGATGGGTATTTTAGAAAAATACGACATCGAAATGATTGGCGCGACGGCTGAGGCCATCGACAAGGCTGAAGATCGTGAATTGTTCCGCGATGCGATGACCAAGATTGGTCTGGACACGCCGCGCTCACATCAGATCAAGACCTTGAGCCAGGCGCTTGAGATTCTTGATGATATTGGATTGCCCGCCATCATTCGTCCGTCCTTCACAATGGGCGGAACGGGCGGCGGCATTGCCTACAACAAGGCTGAATATATTGAGATCATTGAGCGCGGCATTGATGCCTCGCCCACCAATGAAGTTCTGGTCGAGGAAAGTGTTCTTGGCTGGAAAGAATATGAGATGGAAGTTGTGCGCGACAAGGCGGACAATTGCATCATCATCTGCTCCATTGAAAACATTGATCCGATGGGCGTTCACACCGGCGACTCCATTACGGTGGCACCTGCGCTGACGCTGACCGACAAAGAATATCAGATCATGCGCGACGCCTCTTTGGCTGTGCTGCGCGAGATCGGCGTTGAGACGGGTGGCTCGAATGTTCAGTTCGCGGTTAATCCGGAAAACGGCCGGATGATCGTGATTGAAATGAATCCGCGCGTGTCGCGCTCGTCGGCACTGGCGTCAAAGGCAACCGGTTTTCCGATTGCCAAAGTCGCGGCCAAATTGGCTGTGGGCTATACGCTGGATGAAATCGCCAATGACATCACGGGTGGGGCAACACCAGCCTCGTTCGAGCCGTCCATCGATTATGTCGTCACGAAAATTCCACGCTTTGCGTTTGAAAAATTCCCCGGCGCTGAGCCTTTGCTGACAACCGCCATGAAGTCGGTGGGCGAAGCGATGGCGATTGGCCGCACCTTTGGTGAATCGCTGCAAAAGGCTTTGCGCTCATTGGAAACCGGTCTGTCGGGTGTCGATGAAGTTGAGATCGAAGGTCTGGGCAATGGCGATGACAGAAATGCCATTCGCGCAGCTCTGGGACGTCCAACGCCAGATCGTTTGTTGGTTGTAGCCCAAGCCTTGCGCATGGGCATGGACCCAGCTGAGATTCATGATGTGTGTAAGATTGATCCATGGTTCATCGCACGTCTTGGCGAGATCGTTGATCTTGAAACAAAAATCCGTGAGCACGGTCTGCCAACCTCTGCTGCCAATGTGCGCGCGTTGAAGGCTGCTGGCTTCTCGGATGTGCGTTTGGGCTCGTTGTCGGGCAAGAGCGAAGAAGAGGTGCGCAAGCTGCGCCTCGATCTGAATGTGCGTCCTGTCTACAAGCGCATTGATACTTGCGCGGCAGAATTTGCCTCGCCAACCGCCTATATGTATTCGACCTATGAAGCGCCATTTGCTGGCGTGCCAGCGTGTGAATCGCAGCCAACCAATCGAGAAAAGATTGTGATTTTGGGCGGCGGTCCAAACCGCATCGGTCAGGGTATCGAGTTTGATTATTGTTGCTGTCATGCCTGCTACGCGTTGAGCGAAGCTGGTTTTGAAACCATCATGGTCAATTGCAATCCTGAAACAGTTTCAACCGATTACGACACGTCGGATCGTTTGTATTTCGAGCCACTCACCACTGAGGATGTGCTTGAAGTTCTGATGAAGGAAAAAGAAAACGGCACGTTGAAGGGCGTGATTGTGCAGTTTGGTGGTCAAACACCGTTGAAGCTCGCACATGCTCTTGAACAGGCTGGCATTCCGATCCTTGGAACGTCTGTCGATTCCATCGATCTGGCCGAAGATCGTGATCGCTTCAAGCGTTTGCTCGACAAGCTTGGACTGAAGCAGCCTAAGAACGGCATCGCTTATTCCGTTGAACAATCACGCTTAATTGCCGCTGAGCTGGGTCTGCCGCTGGTTGTGCGTCCGTCCTATGTTTTGGGTGGTCGCGCGATGGCGATCATTCACGATCAGACAGCGTTTGAGGATTATCTGCTGGGCACGCTGCCAAGTCTGATCCCATCCGATGTGAAGGCACGCTACCCCAACGACAAGACCGGCCAGATCAATACGGTGCTGGGCAAAAACCCTCTGCTGTTTGATCGCTATCTGTCGGATGCGGTTGAGGTGGATGTGGATTGCCTATGCGATGGCAAGACAGTCTTCATCGCTGGCATCATGGAACACATTGAAGAGGCTGGCATTCATTCGGGCGATTCCGCTTGTTCACTGCCACCGCGCTCGCTTTCCCCAGAGACCTTGGCCCTGCTCGAAGAGCAGACGGGGCGCATGGCTTTGGCGTTGAATGTTGGCGGCTTGATGAATGTCCAATATGCGCTGAAAGACGGTGAAATCTACGTCTTGGAAGTGAACCCGCGCGCCTCGCGCACCGTGCCGTTCGTGGCCAAGGTGATTGGCGAGCCTATTGCCAAGATTGCCTCGCGCATCATGGCTGGCGAATCACTGGCAAGCTTCAACCTTAAGAAGTCCGATCTGAAGCATGTCGGCGTGAAAGAGGCGGTCTTCCCCTTCGCGCGCTTCCCCGGCGTCGATACGGTTCTGGGCCCAGAAATGCGCTCAACGGGCGAAGTGATTGGCCTAGATCGCTCCTTCGAAGTGGCTTTCGCCAAAAGCCAGCTAGGCAGCGGAACCAAGGTGCCAACTTCTGGCAATGTGTTCATCTCGATGCGCGACGCTGATAAGCCTCGCGTGCTGGAAACGGCACGAATGCTGGTGTCTTTGGGCTTCCAAGTGATCGCAACAGGGGGCACTGCGCGCTATCTGCAGGCCGAGGGCGTTGCCACCCAAAAGATCAATAAGGTGTCCGAAGGACGGCCGCATGTGGTGGATGCCATCAAGAATGGCTCGATCCATCTGGTCTTCAATACGACCGAGGGCGCGCAGGCTTTGGCCGACAGCCGGTCTCTGCGTCGAGCGGCCCTCTTGCATAAGGTGCCTTACTACACCACTCTAGCAGGGTCGATTGCGGCGGCGCAGGGAATCAAAGCCTATAAGGGCGGAGATCTGGAAGTCAGGGCGCTGCAAGACTATTTTGCCTAAGGTATGGGCGTCGCTTGAGACAAGATGCTCAGGCACCCCAGTGGCAAAGAGCAGGACCATTGCCGAGACGGCATAATCCCGCTTTTTTCGTATTTTCCTTTGGTTTCGGGATCCTTTGCCCGAGACTAGACACTATTGTCCCTAGCCTTGGGCTAGGGCGAAGCCGAGAGAGAGACTGAGATGGACAAGTTTCCTATGACCGTTGGTGGCTACGCTGCCCTTGAGGTCGAGTTGAAGCGTCGCCAGCAAGAAGACCGTCCGCGCATCATTGCAGCGATTTCGGAAGCTCGCAGCCATGGCGATCTGTCTGAAAACGCCGAATATCATGCGGCTAAGGAGTCACAGTCTCTCAATGAAGGCCGTATCGCAGAGCTCGAAGATAAGATCTCGCGCGCTGAAGTGATCGACGTCACCAAATTGTCGGGCAACACCATCAAGTTTGGTGCGACCGTGACTTTGGTTGATGACGACACAGAAGAAGAGAAGAAATATCAGATCGTTGGCGAGTCTGAGGCAGATGTGAAGAGCGGCAAAGTGTCGATCACATCACCGATTGCGCGCGCCTTGATTGGCAAAAAAGTCGGCGATCCCGTTGAGGTGAACACACCGGGCGGCGGCAAGAGCTACGAAATTCTCAACATCGCTTACATTTAAGTTTCGCCTCAGTAGGTTTACATTATGGATGCGGCGTTCGGTCTGTCGGTGCCACAGGCGCCTTCTGCATGGATTCTTGGCTCGGGAAAAATCGGCCATGAGATTCATTGCAAGGCAATAGCCAGTGCACTTGGCCTCATCACGGACTATCGCCTCATCGCGCCGCGCTTGCTGTTTCGTGGCTTGGCGCCTTTCGGGCCGATTGATCCCAAAGATTCGCCCAAGCATCCGGGCAGCGTTTTAGCGCCGCCCTTTCCTGATATCGCAATTGCCGCAGGGCGCACCACAGTGCCCTATCTGCGCCATATCAAGAAGGCGTCCAACGGCCGGACATTTACGATTTTCTTGCAAGATCCGCGCGCTGGTTTGGGCGTCGCTGATTTCATCTGGGTGCCTGAGCACGATCCGTTGCGTGGCCCTAATGTCATGACAACTTTGACGTCGCCCCATTCGATTGGCCCGGCCGATTTGTCGGCGGCGCGACGCTTTCCCGATCCGCGTCTGGTGCGTCTGCCGCAGCCACGCACAGCAGTGATACTTGGTGGCAATAGCGCCCATCATCAATTCACCAAGGGCGACATTGCGCGGCTTCGTGAAATCGTTCACGGCATTCTGGCCAATATCGGCAGCGTGATGATTACGCCTTCGCGTCGCACGCCACCGGCCTTGATGGAAGCTTTGCGCGCTGAAGCTGAAAGCTTTCCAAGCCGTTGTTTTATTTGGGACGGTGAGGGAGACAATCCCTATTTAGGCATTTTGGCGATGGCCCATTCCATTATCGTGACAGGCGATAGTGTGAATATGGTGGGCGAAGCCGCGGCCACGGGCGTGCCGGTGCATGTCTTTGAGCCGTCCGGCGGACATCCAAAAGTGACGGGCTTTGTTGATGAATTGGTGAAGCGGGGCGCAGTGCGTCGCTGGAGTGGTGCGCTAGAACAATGGCACTACGAACCCATTGATGCGACGGAAGAAATTGCCGCCGAAATCTCAAAGCGCTACGCGCAGTTTAAACAAACGCTTAGCTAGAAAACAGCACGCCTTAAAGGCGTACTGTTGCTTCTGGAAATGAGAGCTGCTCGCGCGCTTTCCAATCATGCGTGACATAATTGAGAATGACCGATTTGCGCACGCCCTTGATGGGGCGCTTCTCGAAACCATGCCAAGTATTTGAACTTGGGACGAAAACGGTTGCAACGCCGGGCGCAAAAGGTGTGCTGCCAAAATGGCGATCCGCTGACCAATAAATATCAGTGCCCAGATCGTCATGGCCTTCTGTCAGATAAATCAAGCAGGTGAATTTCTTCACGCCCAAATCGGTATGGGGCTCAAGCCAGAAACCATCAATATCCTGAGCATATTCAAGACGCAGGTAAGTGTCGTCGATGGGAGCGTTGCAGGTCTTGGAAATGGCGCGCGCAACCTCTTGAGATTGCAGGGCTTGAGCGACCGATTTCATCACCGGAAAACGCTCTTGGGCAGCGATGTCGAAATAGCTGCGTGTGTCGTTGTGGAGTTCGCGCCGACCTGACACGCCCTCGAGCGAGGGGGCTGCGAAGGGCAAATTTGCCAATTCGTGAATGACAGCTTTTGGCAAAACATCGGTGAGGATGAAGTGCTCGTAAGGCTCTTGATATGTCTTGCGATTATCTAGGCTGGCGCGAAAGGCGTGAGCAATGTCGGCAGCAGAAGCATCAAGCGTGGCAGTCATCAGAGAACCTTGAATTGGGCCAAAAATAGATTCAGCCGATTGGATTTTGCCCACGATCAGTTGAGGGCTACATTTTCCAAATTGAAGCCTTACAATAGAGGAGCCATGTGGCGGGAGCAAGGTGGGGACAGTCAGATCTATTGGCTGTTTCTATGCCCTGCGAAGATGCTTTCATTCGCCGTCTCCTATATGAAACAAAGAGATAGCACTGCGACTCGATTGACTGCCTTAGAGGGTCTGATGACTGAACCAGCGTTCTTACATGCCAAAATGATTATCGTCGGCTCTGGGCCGGCTGGTTATACGACCGCCATCTATGCAGCCCGCGCGATGCTGGAGCCTGTGATGATTGCTGGCTTTGAGCCCGGTGGTCAGCTCATGATTACGACGGACGTCGAAAATTACCCCGGATTTGCTGAGCCTATTCAAGGCCCTTGGCTGATGGAGCAGATGAAGGCGCAGGCCGAACATGTCGGCACGCGCATGATTTCAGATCACATCACCTCGGTGGACTTAAGCCAGCAGCCGTTCCGCCTGATGGGCGATAGCGGCAAGACCTATACTTGCGACACTTTGGTGATCGCGACCGGCGCCAAGGCCAAATGGCTGGGCCTTCCGACAGAAGAAAAGTTCAAGGGCTACGGCGTCTCGGCTTGCGCAACCTGCGATGGCTTTTTCTATCGCGGCAAGGAAGTCATGGTTGTGGGCGGCGGCAATTCAGCGATTGAAGAAGCGCTGTATCTGGCCCAACTGGCCTCCAAGGTCACTTTGGTGCACCGTCGCGATACGTTTAAGGCTGAAAAAATTCTGCAAGATCGGGTGTTTAAGCATCCTAAGATTGAGATCTGCTGGAATTCAGCGATTGAAGAAATTTGCGGCGATACCGATCCTTTGGGCGTGACGCATGTTCGGCTCAAAAATGTCACAACCGGCGTCATTGAAGACAAAAAGGTCGATGGTGTGTTTGTTGCCATCGGTCACGAGCCAGCGTCCGAGCTTTTCAAAGGTCAGGTCGAGCTCAAGAGCAATGGCTATATCAAGACGGCAGCGGATTCGACGGCGACCAATGTGCCCGGCGTCTATGCGGCTGGCGATGTGACCGATGACATCTATCGCCAAGCGGTCACCGCAGCTGGCATGGGCTGTATGGCAGCCCTTGAGGCCGAGCGTTGGCTGGCGGCAAAGGAAAATCACAAGGCTTAGTCGAGAGTTAAGTGGCAGAGCCTCAGCAGGGAGTGCTTGCGTGGATTGGGACAAGCTTCGTATTTTTCACGCAACCGCTGAGGCGGGGTCGTTTACGCACGCAGGCGATGTTCTCAATCTGAGCCAGTCGGCGGTCAGTCGGCAGATCAGCACGCTGGAGCAGGATCTGCAGACGTCGCTGTTCCATCGCCATGCCCGCGGCCTTTTGCTGACCGAGCAGGGCGAGGTTTTGTTTCGAACCGTCAAGGACATGGTTCTGAAGCTGGATGCCGCCAAGATCCGCCTGTCCGATAGCCGGGATCGGCCCCATGGCGAGCTCAGAATCACGACGACGGTCGGCATTGGGACCAATTGGCTGACACCTCGTTTGAGTGAATTTCTTGAGATTTATCCAGAGATTACGCTGAAAGTGATTCTGACCGATGAGGAGCTGGATTTGTCGATGCGTGAGGCCGACGTGGCCCTGCGCGTTCGCGAGCCCAGCCAGCCCGACCTGATCCGACGCCGGGTTTTCACCGTCCATTTCCATGCTTATGCTTCGGCGGCCTATCTCAAACGCTATGGCCAGCCCCGCAATGTGGCCGATTTGGATCGCCATCGGCTGATTTCCTACGGCGGCGAGGCCGGAAACTATCTCAACGATCTCAATAATTTGCAGTATCTGGGGCGGGACCATAAGCACCCTCGGACGATGAATTTGATGGTCAATAGCATGACCGCTATGGCCCGGGTGGTGGAGCGGGGCGGCGGCATTGCCGTGCTGCCTGATTACCTCGTTGAGGCCGATATGGGGCTGGTGCGCCTGCTGCCAGAGGCCGATATGCCAGAGCTTGACTGTTATCTGGTCTACCCAGAAGAGCTCAAGACCACCGCTCGGGTTCAGGTCTTTCGGGATTTCTTGGTTAGCAACGCACAGCGTTGGGATTATTGAGCTTTTTGGCTTGAGGCGGACAGTATCCCGCCCTTTTGCAGCTTAGCTTAGAGCTTTTTATTGCCCTTGGATGGGTGGTCTGAGATAGTCGGGGGGCTGAGGTTAGGGCATGCCGTCCCTTCCGGTCTGCCCTGTCGTTGCCAAAGCCCATCCCCATTCGGGACGGTCCAGCTTGTCCCCGCTGGAGGGGGCCGGGCACGTTTGTCCGGCCCTTTCAGGGGCGCTCTTCATCTTCTGACATGTTGTGCAATTGGCGTCCCCACACGCACGGACACTCTCATTTGGCATGTGCAGATGTGCATGCGTGTGCGTGTGGTGAGATGTGGCGTGCATCTTGTGAACGAAACATTTTCCATCGCGTGTCGGATTTGCTACGACAGGCGCGACTTGTTTTTCCAGCCGCCAAGCGGCGCTGGTTGTTCTCTTTAAAGGTTGTCCCATCATGGGTTTCAAATGCGGAATTGTTGGCCTGCCGAATGTGGGTAAATCAACGCTGTTCAATGCGCTGACACAGACTGCGGCGGCCCAAGCTGCCAATTATCCTTTCTGCACGATTGAGCCCAATGTCGGCGATGTAGCCGTGCCTGATCCGCGTCTGGCTAAGCTTGCTGAAATTTCGCTCTCCAAAGAGCTCATCCCAACACGCCTCACCTTTGTGGATATTGCTGGCCTCGTGCGTGGCGCGTCCAAGGGCGAAGGTTTGGGCAATCAGTTTTTGGCCAACATTCGCGAATGTGATGCCATCGCCCATGTGGTGCGCTGCTTTGAAGATTCAGACATCACCCATGTTGAGGGCAAGATTGATCCCATCAGCGACATCGACACCATTGAAACAGAATTGATGCTGGCCGATCTCGACAGTCTTGAAAAGCGCGTCACCAATCTTGAGAAAAAAGCGCGTGGTGGCGATAAGGAATCGAAAGAGACACTCGACATCGTCGTGCGCTGTTTGGCAGCTTTGCGTGAAGGCAAGCCTGCGCGCGTGGTCGAAGTGAAGGCCGATGAGCGCAAGCTGTTTGTGGGCCT
>CAIUDK010000005.1 GCA_903897875.1 uncultured Hyphomicrobiales bacterium | reverse complement strand
GCCCGGGCAAGGTGGGTCGCGAAAGCGAATGTGGCTTCCTACGGGGAAGCAACCAAGCGGGAACGCGTCGACCCTCCCCCATTCGGAGGGTTTTTTGTTGTTACAGACGAATTTAGACGCATCGCTGATTTCCGCTTACCGTGAGACCGACTACAGGGTCACGGAGCCCCCTGCTTTCACCTTACGAGTCGATACCTTCTGCCCTGATCTACAGGCACTTTTAAGATCAAGAAAGGCTACATGCGCAGCATTCCTGACTGCCTGTAATCCTTTTAGCCAATCACTCAGCGAGAACGATACGCTTCAGCTTAGCCTCGCCAGTGAGTTTACACACAGAAGCCAACTTCTATTCGTTACAACATTAAGCTTGCAGAACCAGGTCAGAAGCAAAGATGTTTTGCTGAAGCTCACGAAGCGATTTCGACAATCCAGGAACAAGATCAGGCTGTCACAAGCAAATTAATAGCAAAATTGATTAAATAAAACCAACCAACTTTAATACATTAATTTATATTATAACCAATACTTTTTAGGTAGATCTTCTTAGGTTTAACTTAATAATCGATTTCATTAGAAATATAGAAAAACGCATCGAAAAAAAAGTACATAGGGGAATTGGGGTATGAATTATCTAGGTGTTGATTTTGGTACGTCCAATTGCGTGGCTGCGCACGTGGACACATTTGGGGCGGTCGAACTGATTCCACTCGAGGGTGACCGGCAAATTTTACCGACAGTGGTCTTTGCCCCTCGAAAGGAAGTGGTAAACAGTCCAATTGCTCCGGCCGAATTTCAACGTCGACTACGTCAAGCGGAGATAGACGATCAATCCGAAATACGGAAAGAACTTGTAGAATTCGCAAAAGAGATGGATGGCTACGATCGAAAAAACAAACCTAGTCCGCCGCCACCTCCGCGCAAACCAAAACGCGAAGTCTATAAAAGCACGACCGAATTCGAAACTGACCTCGCTAGTTACACAAGCTATCTTTCAAGCTACCCGACACTCCGTCGAGAATACGAATCTGAACTTGAAATATTTTGGCCTAGACGTAAGGAATACGAGCGCCAACATCGAGCATATTTGCGCCGGCCGCGGACTACTGAAGAACTCGAAGCTATGGTCATGCGGGCAATACAACGCGAGGCCGTTGACGCAGCTGAACAAGCCTACTGGGATCAGACTTTTTTTGATGCCTTGCGAAACACGATAGATTTTGAATTTGGTACCGAGGCGATAAATACCTACACCACCGATCCTCTGTCTGGTTTTTTCTTGCGTTCACCAAAGGCATTCTTGGGAACCGACCTCAAGGCCGACCAAATTGAGGCTTTTACTCGCGTAATCGCCGCAATTCTCGAGCACATCAAACGCCAGGCAGAGACGCATTGCCGCCGTATATTCGACGGCATCGTACTAGGTCGACCTGTGAACTACCAAGGCATCTCTATCCAAGCAGGTAATCAACAAGCTCTTAATATCATGCGTGATGCCGCAACCCGCGCCGGATTCGAGGTGGTTCGTTTTTTCCTCGAACCCTCAGCTGCGTCGCTGACACTCGCCGATCAGTCGTTGTCGGCAAATGACCGAGCATTGATCATTGATGTTGGTGGTGGAACGACCGACTGCGTTTATTTTGAGTGGCTCGATGGCTTAACTCGGCAATTGCAGGTGTTGTCATTCGCAGGAGATCGGGTGGGTGGCAGCGATTTTGATCAATCGCTCGCTTGGCACGTATTTATGCCTCTACTGGGAAAAGATCATTTACTCAAGGACGGACTACCGATACCACATTCGATCTTGCACGATGCGATTTCTACCCGCGATGTACCCGCACAGATTCGCTTCGGGCACGCAGCTTATCGCATCGAGCGTTTGATCGATGCTGCTAGGGATCCGTCACCGCTCATACGCCTGCTAAGCCTCCAACAGCATCAGCTTCAATACAAGCTTCTTATGACAGCAGAACGTATGAAGATCTTGCTTTCCGATCTCGACAGCTATACTGCTCTTTTGGATTATATCGAAGCTGACCTGTCAGTTGATTGTGATCTCCAGCATCTACAGCAAGCTTCTGCACAACCGATTAGAGCCATCGAGCGGATACTTGGCCAAGCGATCGAAAGGGCAGGAATTCAACCTACTAAGGTTTTTGTAACTGGTGGCATGTCGAAATCCCTCGAACTGTCTGCTAGTTTGGCTCGTTTCTTCGGCCCGACCCTGCCGGTGAATCCGCTTGCTTCTCTGACTGCCGTTGGCCAAGGACTTGGTATCGTGGCTGGAGCACTTTCGTCAAATGCAGACGACATAATTGCGACGCAGTATGAACCACTGGGCCTCGATGTATGAGTGAGTATCATCATTCCTTTAATGGTAGCGCGGTTAGGGTGGCATGCCCTCTGTTGGCCGACGAGGTTCCAATCTTGCCCTTCTTTCTGCGGGTGCAGGCTACATTTCCGATCCTCGGCATATATCCGCCTGCGATATCTTTTGATGTTAGATATATTTTATTCTTGAAGGCTTGTAATTCAATTTTATTGGAGGATGTTATACATGGCTAATATTGCCGATAGATTGTTTGTTTCAGTTTTGAATAATCTAAAATATTTTCCAGATCTTGACTGGCCGGACACTCCAAATGATCCCGCAGATGTTGATCAAATCGATGAGCCCATCGATTCAGAAAATGACGGGATTTTTTCGATCGATGAAGAACAAACCTCTAACGATGCATTGGAACAACTTGCGGGTAGCCGCGTTGCTGTTGAACTTGACCAAGATGAGGTCGAGGCGATTGAGGGTGGAATTCGCTCACGTGGATTTGAAACTTTAGCTTTTTATAAATCTCGGCGCTTCATCTCCCATCGACCTTTTGCCGGTCGCTGGGGAATTTTTTACCTGAAGCAAGGACTAATTTATATCGAATCACAAATTAACCGTGTTTATCCTGGTTATGGCGAACCGAAAAAGCTTGCAATTAATTTTCTTCGTGAGCACGAACGATTTCACTACCGTGCTGACATTCAAACTCTCATGTTTGAGACAACACTCGGCAAACATCTTTATTTACCACTTCACAAAGCACTTAGAGGAAGAAGAACTAATTTCGTCGAAGAAGCTTTGGCTAATCGACAGGTTTGGGATTGGTCAAGAAAAGAGTCAGTTGGCTTAGAGGAGTTTGCCAAGGACTTCATGTTGCTTCAGCCGAATGCATATGCGAGATTCCTAGAACCAAGACTAGACTTAGCAGCGGAGTGGGCTGGAACGGTAGTAGATCAGAAGCCACCGGGCTCAACATTTCGTGAGGATTTATCGCATTGGGTAGAGACAACTCCATCTGGACTTATGAGGTCTTCGCTTTGTCCAGAGTATGTGATTTATCCGGACAAGTGGTCTCGATGGATTTCACCTGCGCTGGTCTTACCACCCGTAAATGCAGTCCAAGATGGTGAGGACGTTGTTAAGATACTTCATGGGCGGCTTGCACATCTCCAATTGAAGTGGGAGCAAACCAAACGAAAGCTACTTGAAAATCGGTTACTTCACGGACTAAATTTCAAACCATGGCCTAAAGACGGACCGGAGAGATACTCTGTTCGCGTAGACGATAATTTCAGAGCCCATTTACATCATGTGGGGTCCGGCATTTGGAATGCGTATATCTTGGGACCGCATAAAAAACTAGGTCACGGCTAACGAAAAAGATGTTTGGAAGTGACCAAAAGGTAACTTGCCCCAATCTGGACGTCCTTGTACGAGTGAGAGCAAAAATCCTTTCTG
>CAIUDK010000004.1 GCA_903897875.1 uncultured Hyphomicrobiales bacterium | reverse complement strand
TGTTTAGGGATTAGCGCTTCGCTGAGTGTACTCACAAAGCTTGAGTCACTCTGGATCCCGGATCAAGTCCGGGATGACAATGAGGGTCATCGATCGGCATTGAAGCTGAATCGAAAACCAGAACCAGCGGCGTACCCACAATTGTCATCCCGGACAAGCGAAGCGCAGATCCGGGAACCAGAAGTTCAGGGCTGGGATTGTTAGGGATTAGCGCTTCGCTGAGTGTACTCACAAAGATTGAGCCACTCTGGATCCCGGATCAAGTCCGGGATGACAATGGTGGTTCGCCGTTGGTAATGTCAAAAACCCTTAAAGCTTCGAATAAAAATGGTCCCACGTCTTCTTAAACAGCGGACGTGACCATAGTTTTTCGCGGCAGGCTTTTTGTTCTTCTGCGCTGAACACATAAGGCTTTGCGATGCGCCCGGCCATATATTGGCGATAGGCGTTTTCTTCCAAATACACAGCCAAATTGAAGCACTCGACCATGTCGGACCCGACAACCGTAGCACCATGCGATTTCAACAAAATCGCGGGTGCTGCGCCCATGGCTTTTGCCAATTGATCGCCCATCGGGCGTGTGTTGATCGACATCGGTGTGTCGAACAAAGGAATATCACCCAGCAAGACGCCCTGCGCATAGACAGGCACATATTTCTCACCAGCCATCGTCAAGAACGTCGACCATTTTGGATGTGTATGCGCAATGGCTTGCACATCAGGCCGCGCGCGATAAATGCCCGCATGCAGATGGAATTCGAGTGGCGGCGGTGCGCTGCCCTCAAGAATTTTTCCATCCAGATCGATCAGCACAATATCAGCAACCGTCAACGCGCCACGCACTGACGCGCCAGAGTTGATCCAAAAGGTCGTCTCACTCGCACGAATGGTCAGATGGCCGTTGTAATCGATGATTTCTGCGCGCTCCAACATACGGATCGCATCCACCAGCATTTGCTTTTTCTCGTTCGACATTTTGTCCTCAATCATTTGACAGTTGCATTTTGTCAGATGGCCTTAGCCTTCCAAACGCTGCTTCCACAATTCCCATGGACGCTGCACAACATTCAAATTCACCGCATCAGCCAATGCGCCCTCTTCAGGCTCAAGGGCGGCAATCGGACCACCCAGCATGGACGCCTGCAACTGAAGCTTCGCGTTCACTTCTGTATAGACTGCGCGGAACACCGCATGCTGCAAGCTCGGACCCACAGCCACACTGCCATGCGCGCGCATCAACGCCACAGGCTTATCAGCCAACACGCGGGCCAATTCAGCACCCTTGGTGTGATTACCCACGAGCATATCGGTCTGGCCAAACTTTTCGCGAATATCAAACACAGGCACGCCTTGCGCCAAGAAAGCAGCGTTGTGATACATCGCGCGCATCGGCGATTGCACGAGGCTGAAGGGCACAACAGAAGGCGAATGGCTATGCACGATGGAGTTCACATCGGGACGCGCCTTATAGATTTCGCCATGAATGAAGCGCTCAAAAAAGCCGCTGCGGCCGCGTGATTCACACGCCACGCAATCCAGATCGAACTCCATAATATCATCCGCAGTCACCAATGCGGGCGCGAGCGAGCGCGCCATCAAGAAACGCTTAGGATCGGTGGGGTGACGCAAAGAGATATGCCCAAAGGCATCAAACACGCCCTGCTGCGCCAAAATACGGCTCGCGGCGGCCAAATCAGCCAAAACGGCAGGAGCCACAGGACCACCCGAGCTTGGCACTGGGTTGGAGCCAGCAGCATCAGGACTATGGGCGGCTGAGGCGAAGAAGCTTTGCGCATGGCAGGCGCAGGTGAAAAGACGCATGTTTCCTCCGAAGTTATTGATGCGAAGTTATTGATGAGACGGTTGTTGCTGCACCGTTAGCACCAAATAAGGCTTTGGAGTAGTGGGGGGGATTCTGTGCGCATTCACATCAAATATCCGCCCCCTCACTCCACCCGACGCCCCTGCGCAGCCCTATAAACCTCATTCCGTTCCCGTTTGCCCACCGCCACAACCACAACAAGCAACTCTCGATCTCGCACTTGATAAACAAGGCGGTAGCCGATGTTGCGGAGTTTGATTTTGTATCGCTCTTTGGCGCCGTGCAGTCGCGCAGACGGGATTTTTGGGTTCTGGAGGCGCTCTGCAAGTTTAGCCTTGAACTGGTCGCGTGTTGTGGAATCCAGCTTGCGCCATTCTTTCAAAGCTTCATCCAGAAAGGCTAGCTCATAGATCATCCAGTGTGACCTTATGAATGGCCTGACCTTCCCGCGCATCGGCGATGGCGTTGAGCTCCAGATCTTCCATCCGCTCCAACATGGCCTCATAGGCTTTGGCAGGCACGCAATAGAAGGCGGGCTCATTGCGGTTCAAGATCGCAACGGGGAACCCCTCACCTGCGGCCACAGTCCCCATGGGGTTTTTCTTCAGCTCGGAAACGCTGGCACTTGTTGCCGCCAAAATATGATGAACCATGGAGCCTCCTTAAGAGTGCTTTTAATAGCACCTTTAATAGGTCTTTTCAATTCATTACGCATCGCCAAAATGGGGCCAAAAGCCATAGAGCGGGGAATATTTTTGCCTCGGCGAAGCTGCGTTAATAGGTTGCTTGCCCCATTTTCCGCTTAATTGCTCTCTAAGTCGCAAATCTCCATCAAACGTCTATCTGACACCACTTTTTAACCTAACCGGCGATAAGCCGGGGACTTGAAGGGCAAACCTTGCGCCAAAGGGGTGAGTGTGACGGGGCGACCCTTCACGAACCCGCCTGCGACGATTATGTTAGCTCAGACACTCGGTCGAGGACCGGGGACGATTCGCCAAGGATAAGTGACGCATGCGCGACCGCAGCCCAATCGAGATTTACAATAACTATCTGATTCCTCAGGTTATCGAGAACACGAGCCGGGGCGAACGTGGCTTTGATATCTACTCGCGCCTGCTGCGTGAGCGGATCATCTTTCTGACCGGCCCGGTCGAAGATCACATGGCTTCGGTGATTATTGCCCAGCTTCTCTTCCTAGAGGCAGAGAATCCCAAGAAGGAAATCTCGCTCTACATCAACTCGCCCGGTGGCGTGGTGACGTCGGGTCTGGCGATTTACGACACGATGCAGTTCATCCGCCCAAAAGTGTCCACCCTGTGCGTTGGCCAAGCTGCCTCGATGGGTTCGCTTCTTTTGTGCGCTGGTGAGGCCGGCATGCGTTTCTGCCTTCCTAATGCCCGAGTCATGGTGCATCAGCCCTCTGGTGGCTTCCAGGGTCAGGCGTCTGACATCATGCGCCACGCTGAAGACATCATGAAAATCAAGCGTCGCTTGAATGAGGTCTATGTCCATCACACTGGACAAGACTATGATACGATTGAAAAAACACTCGACCGCGATCACTTCATGACAGCGGACGAGGCCAAGGCCTTTGGTATTGTGGACCAAGTCATCGAAAAGCGCCCTGAAGAGGCCGCCAAGTAAGCGACACCACTTTATTGGAAAGTTTTTTTAGGGCCTCAAGCTTGGCATTTGAGCCAATCTGGGGCCCTTCAAATGCCGTATAGAGTTAAGGATCAATGACGGAATGCCTTGATCCTGAGCGGACCACGTGTTTGCATTGATACTAAAGGCCCTATGAAAAGGCAGTTAGTCGGGGTCAAAGACCTCTTAAGCGGACAATTGGCTACACTTTGTTAGGCCGTTGTCACTAAACTTTAAGAACGACTGCTTCGCCTCTTGGGTGGTCTGAACGGAGATATTGGATGAGTAAAGTCAGCGGAAGCGACTCGAAGAACACGCTCTATTGCTCATTCTGCGGCAAGAGCCAGCACGAGGTGCGCAAGCTGATTGCAGGACCCACAGTGTTTATCTGTGACGAATGCGTCGAGCTTTGCATGGACATCATCCGCGAGGAAAACAAATCCTCATTGGTGAAGAGCCGTGACGGTATCCCAACGCCAAAAGAAATTTCTAAGGTTCTCGATGATTATGTGATCGGCCAGCCACAGGCCAAGCGCGTCCTTTCGGTCGCCGTGCACAATCATTACAAGCGCCTCAATCACGCTTCCAAGCATTCGGATGTCGAGTTGGCCAAGTCCAACATCTTGCTCATCGGACCAACCGGTTCGGGTAAGACGTTGCTGGCCCAGACACTCGCCCGCATTCTGGACGTGCCCTTCACCATGGCCGATGCCACCACACTGACCGAAGCCGGTTATGTGGGTGAGGATGTCGAAAACATCATCCTCAAGCTGCTTCAGGCTTCCGATTACAATGTTGAGCGTGCACAGCGCGGCATTGTCTATATCGACGAAATCGACAAGATCAGCCGCAAGTCTGACAACCCATCCATCACGCGCGATGTGTCGGGTGAAGGCGTGCAGCAGGCCCTGTTGAAGATCATGGAAGGCACTGTTGCCAGCGTTCCGCCGCAAGGTGGCCGTAAGCATCCGCAGCAAGAATTCCTGCAGGTGGATACAACCAACATTCTCTTCATCTGCGGCGGCGCATTTGCTGGCCTCGACAAGATCATTTCTGGTCGCGGCAAAGGCACGTCGATCGGCTTTGGCGCTGTCGTCAAGGGACCAGATGATCGTCGCACCGGCGAAATCTTCCGTCAGGTTGAGCCAGAAGATTTGTTGAAGTTCGGCCTCATTCCAGAATTCGTCGGTCGTCTGCCAGTCATCGCAACTCTGGAAGATCTCGACGAAGACGCGCTGAAGAAGATTCTGACCGAGCCTAAGAACGCGCTCGTGAAGCAATATCAGCGCCTCTTCGAGATGGAAAACACCGAGCTGACCTTCCAAGATGATGCACTCAGCGTCATCGCTAAGAAGGCTATCGAGCGCAAAACAGGCGCACGCGGTCTTCGCTCGATCATGGAAGCTATTCTGCTCGATACAATGTACGACCTGCCCGGCCTTGAAGGTGTGGAACAGGTGGTCATTGGACCAGAAGTGGTCGATGGCAAAGCACGCCCTCTGTATATTTACGCAGAGCGGAACGAGAAAACAGGCGCTGCCAGCGCTTGATAGAAAAAGCTGCTGCCAGCGCGTAATAAAAAAGCTGCACGGCCGATAAATTAAGAGCCGCCTTCGGGCGGCTCTTTTTATTTGCGGCTCTTTTACTTATGCCCTGCGCAGGACATATCGCCCACTTCGAGCGGCACAGATTGAGACTGCCGCCACAGATCGGAACGCGCATCAAACAAAGCCCGCGATGCCAGATAGGCCGATAAAATCGGGCTGTATTGAATTTCCTCACGCGGATGCTGAGAATCCAAGGACCAGGATTCCAGCAGATTACAAGTGGAAGCCACGCGCGGTGCATGCACAAGACTACGCGCCACTTCCACCGCAGGATTGACCGCTGCAAGCAGTAGCACATAAACAATCCAGCGCCGCTGATCGAAACCATTTTCCATGGATTTCAAAAACGCTTTGATAAAAATAATCGCCAGCAAAGCCAAAGCTGGAATAGTGCCGCGCATCAACAGATCGTTGGCGAGCCCAAGGTAATAGAAGGTGAAGGCAATAAACAGCGCGATGAGAAGCGCAAACTCAAGCTGATAAAAAGGCGTCACACTTTTTGTGAAGTCTGGGTCTTTTCTCACAAAATAAAAATAGGGAAATACGGAAAAGCCCAACAGCGAAATCGTGCTGACCACATAGCCGCTTTCAAAAATAAGCCAGCCTTGCGGTACGCGCGCACTATCTTGCGCATAATAAAACAATACGGGCACAACGGCGATGGACGCCAGCCCGCTCGCTGCAAGTGGCGCGACTTGGAAAAACCGTCTGCGATAAAGATCAACGCAGCCAGCAAATGCCAACAATGGCAAACATCCAATAGCCGCCAGAGGTGACCACAACAGTCCGGCAACCCAAACGAAAGCGAGCGCGGGAGATGACAATTGCTCTTTGCGAAAATGCAAATAGGCCGCCACAAAAACCCACGACGGCAACATGTGATTGGGCACCCAGAACATCTGCACCATATGCGAGGAAATCTGTCCAAACGTCGCCCAACGATTGATGTGCCACTCAAAGGCAGACGAGTTTTTTAGAAAATGAATCGCCC
>CAIUDK010000003.1 GCA_903897875.1 uncultured Hyphomicrobiales bacterium | reverse complement strand
GGATTGGGCGGGCGTGTTTGGCGCCATTGAGATTGAGCTGAAGAAAAACAATGCGGACATGACTTCGGGCGCATAATTTCAAGGTTATCCCGTAGGCGCAGATCTTTCGATTACCTTCAAATCCGTTGCGATGGACTTGGAACAATGGTACTGCGAAGTCACCTTAAGCTTAAACGCGAAGTTGATAATGATCATGGGCCAGATTCGTAAACCAGTTCCAGTCATCATTCCATACTTCAGGGATCCAGAAGCTTTGGAGAAGTGTGTTGCCGCCATTAAACGGCAAAAAAATATAGAAACAATTATATTCGTCAGAGATAATTCTGACGACAATATTTTATATACCAAAGCAATCAACGAAGGGCTGCGTAAGTTTGCCTATTCAGACGCTTACGATTACGTCCTAGTTCTGACACAAGATGCGTTTCTTGCATCCGATGCCCTTGAAAAGCTCGTTGCATGTCTGGAGCAAAATCAGTCCTTCGGCATAGCCAGCCCCATTCAGGTCTCAGGCGGAACTCAGGTCACTTGGGCGGGCTCTCTTGAGGCTTTTCCATGGGGCCAGCACGATCTGCACTTAAAAAGTCAGACCGATCCTTATCCGACCTATTGGGCCAATGGCGCATGCCAATTGTTGCGCACGACAATGGTGCGGGAGATTGGACTCTTGGATGATGGGATGGTGTTTATCTGTTCTGACTGCGATTACTCCTTCACTGCCCGCTCAAGAGGCTGGGAGGTTGCGGTTGTTCCAGATGCAATCTGTGAACATACGCTTGGCGCGTCAGCAAAGAGCACTAATCTTAGCTTGAATGAAGTGAAGCTGGCAGATCAACTTTACTTTGCAAGTAAGTGGCTCAACGGCGACTTGTACCGCAGCCTGTCCAAAGAAAGCGCTCATCTGACCCGACTGAAGGTCAGAGACGAGGTGGATAAGTCCGTCTCGCTGATCACGAAAATTGGTAACAAACTGACAGCCGAAAAGAGCTTTCGCTTTCCGCATAAGATCTTTTCGTTGCGCGAGAGGGCGATTAAGAAGGCCTAGCGATAGTTCGAAGAGCGAATTTTAAGTGTCTTAGGCGGTCAGTATTCTTTGAGTATTCGCTCTGAAAATGCGGCTATAGGACAGATCGTTAAATAAAAATTTAAGTATTATGAATAAACAGTGCCTACTGTATTGTGTGAGGTGTGTTCATGGTCGCGGGCTTATTTTGGATCGACCCTGCCGGACGTCAAAGCGAAGCGGATGATGTTTTCGTAAACTATTGCGGAAAAGATTCGTATTTGATGGAGCGCGAAGTCTGGCACATGCGCGACTTCTATCTCGAAAAAAAGCATGAGCGTTTTGATCAGTCTGGGCTGTTCTCTCCAAAATTTAGCGGAAAAACACAGATAACAGGCTTTCAGTTTGCGAGCTTTATTCGGAAAAACCCTGATCACGATGTCTATCTGATCAATCCGCCCGACTATTTTATCTTTCCCTATATGTTTTATAACATCTGGGAACATGGCGAGGCGTGCCATCCGGGACTTTATGAAAAAACCAATCGATTGCTCGCCAAGGCGGGTTATGATTTTGATGTGAGCAATATGCCTCGCATGAAAGGCATACACCAGACTTTCTGCAATTATTGGGCGGGTACTCCCTCATTTTGGGAGGGATATATGCAATTTTTGGCGCCTTTGATGGCAGTCGTCGATCACGATAAAAATGCCGACGGTGAATTTTACAAACTCACAAAATATCAAGATGGGTCGTTCTGTTTTATTCCGTTCATTTTTGAACGGCTATTGTCGACATATCTTCTGTTGAACCCTTCGATTAAGGCAATAACGCAGCCTTATACGATCAACATAGCCAATCCGGATGTTATTGAAAGCATCAAGGAAATAGACCAGCTCGATATGATTGGTGCTGCAAAATCTGAATTTGTGACCGCACAAAATAAGCTGCGGCAGGTTTTAAATGGCAACAAAATGATGAGGTAGGTGGGCGACAATCCACTAGCGCAGCCCACATAATTAGTCTCATTTTTAGTCATCTTGGCATCAGCCTAATGCCCACTTGAGAGGCTAGGGGCCGTTACCCGATGTTAGGGGGACGCCCCAATACGTTCTTTCTGTACCGTTTTGTCCTACACGCCGAGATGGTAGTGCCACAGCATTCAGGTCAATAAGGAATAACAAATCACATTTGAATTCAGCTAGAAAAAGGGCAGCTCAAAACGCCATCGCATTTTTAGAATCGGAAATTTAGGCCCAACCGAGCGATGTCGACATTATTACGGTTCCACGTGTAAATATATCCAAACCGAGTTTCTGTTGTTGTGATATCAGGGAGAGACAATCGGAGATATTCCGATTTGATTGTCCAATGCTGATCTAAGCGAAATTCTAACCCGCCACCAAATGTATATCCAACCTGCGTCTGCCTTATGCAAGACGTGTATTGGGTGGATTGTCCACACGCGTCCACATTGGGCAGCCATTCCGACGTATGTTTGATGTCGGCTAATGCGATGCCGCCCGTTACATAAAAGAGCAAGTCATTGCGTAAATAGCCTAGTCTTAATCGATTTGTATTGAACCAATCCATCGATGTTTTGGCGATGTTGTCATAAGGAGGATCATTTTGTACATGCTGAATGATTGATGATGTCGAAAACTTTGAATAATTGACGTCACTTTCAACACCGACCAAAAACTCGTTAAACTGCCAATTGTAGCCGATCAATCCACCGACATTAAATGATGTATTATGAAGGCCTGCTGGCTTTGCGTTATAGGTGTCGAAATAATTTACAGCACCATAATTCTCACCGACTTCAAAACCGACATATGGCCCCGACCAGCTCGATTTCGCTTTCGCTACCTGCGAAGGCATTGATGTGAGCTCCTTCGATGGCAAATCGGAAGCGAACGCTGACTGTGAAAAGACAACTGCAGAGATAAATGTGTACAAAAATCTAGATTTCATAATAAACACCTCTGCCAAGAAAACTAAATAATCTGTATCAGAAGAATAAAAAACCGTAAACCTGGTCGATTATATTTGAATTATTT
>CAIUDK010000002.1 GCA_903897875.1 uncultured Hyphomicrobiales bacterium | reverse complement strand
TTTTTGTGGCCACCCTGAACCGTACTTTGAAGAGTTTTGCGCTCGCCATTGTGGGCGCTGAGTATGTTTTGCGCTGGGTCCCTAAGGGAACCCACCAATGGGAAAAATTTGTGAAGCCAGCCGAACTCGATGACGCCCTCTACTCGGCAAGCGTTGATATCATTGAGAAAACAGGCGTTGTGTATAATCCATTGCGCGATTCTTGGAGCAAGGGCCGCGATATGGAAGTTAACTATATGTTAGCAGGAGTGCGGCGCGCAGCCCCCTAAAAGCCGGATTCATCGTGACAAACTGAACAATAAGCGTTTACTCTTTGTTAACTTGTGCAGCAGGGGCCACGACCCATCCGCACTTGTCAGCAAAGAACGCTGGTTCAGGAGTGCGTGATGTTAAAGGCGTGTGGAAGAAAGGTTGGCATTGTATGTGCCGTTCTCTCTTCGCTTGTTTTGGTAATCGGAGAGGCGCAGGCCAAGCGCAGGGGCTTGCCCGTGTCGACGATCGCATCGGTTGGACCAGACGCCGCATCGCCTATGGGCTGGGTGGATTTTTGCCGCCGCAATGCTGAGGAATGCGATTCCCAAATTTTGACGCCGCGCGACATTCATTTGACCGCCGCAAATTTTAAGACACTCAACAGAGTCAATTCCTTCGTCAATCGAACCATTGAACCCGTGTCCGATCTCGATCATTGGGGCGTGTTGGATCGCTGGGATTTGCCTTATGACGGCAAGGGCGATTGCGAAGATTTTGCCTTGTTAAAGCGCAAAATTCTCATCGGTCAGGGCTTTCCGCGCCAAGCTTTGTTGCTGACGGTGGTGAAAGATGAACATGGCGATGGCCATGCGGTGTTGACGGTGAAGACGGATCGCGGCGAATATTTGCTCGATAATATGGTGTCCCAAATTCGCCCTTGGGATCGCTCCCATTACGTCTTCGTCAAACGCCAATCGCAGTCCGAACAAAATGTCTGGGTGCAGATTGGTGAGCCAACATCTATGCCGCTGATTGTGTCGCGCTAGTTTTGATCGTCAGGTAGAGTTGGCAGCGGCATCACCGCAATGCCATCTTCGGCGAGTGATTTAATTTCATCCAGCGAGGCGCGCCCATAGATGGAGCGCTTTTCCGTGTCGCCATCGTGCATTTTGCGCGCTTCGTTCGAAAAATTCTCGCCCACATCCGTCGCGTTTTCCGTGAGCTTTTTGTGCACGGTGCGGATCATCTCGCGGATCTCAACCTGCTGCGGATCAAGGATCGCCACCGGCGCGCTGTTGTCTGGCGCAGCCGCGTCTTGCGTGTTGGTGTCTTGTGCTGCGCTCTCAATTGCTTGGCTGGCTTGCACCCGCTCTTGACGTTTCGATGTGGAAACGGCTGGCGCCATCAAAGCTTTTTGCACATGTGTTGATTGGCAGCGCGGACATTCGACAAGCCCACTCTTGACCTGTTCGTCATAGGTATCGCTAGAGCGAAACCAGCTCTCAAATTCATAGTCACACTCGCAAATGAGCGCATATTTAATCATGAGAGATTAGCCCGCCAACAGGGGATCGAGTTTTCCAGCGCGCTCAAGCGCGTGCAGATCATCGCAGCCGCCGACATGTTGCTCACCAATAAAAATTTGCGGCACAGTCCAGCCGCCATTGGCGCGCACAGCCATCGCCTTTTGGGCCTCAGAATCGCCATCGACGGAAATTTCGTCAAACGCTGCACCCTTCGAGCGCAACAGCGCCTTGGCTTGGATGCAATAGGGACATGTGCTTTTTGTGTAGATTGTAATTGCGGGCATCATCAGCTCCTTGTGCCTGACTTATATCGTTAGTCACGCGTCTGTCACAACCCGTGCAAAGACAAGAACATCAACGGAGAGCGCACCGGCCCGCAACAGCGCACGCGCTGCGGCATTGGTGGTGGCACCCGATGTGAGCACATCATCAATCAGCACAATGTTGCGTTGAGAAATTCGCATAGCTCCTTCAGGCGAGGCACGAAAGGCGCCCTGCATGTTGAGCGCGCGCTGCGAGCGGCTAAAGCCCACTTGGGGCGGGGTGGCTTTGACGCGCTCCAGCGCAAATAGATCGGCGGGCAGGCCGCTGAGCTTTGCGATGACTTTGGTCAGCAGCGCCGCCTGATTGAAGCGTCGGCGCGCCAGCCGGCCGCGATGCAGCGGCACGGGAATGAGCAGATTGGCCTCGTCGAACAACTCAGCCCCGGCGCGCGCCATCCAGCGCCCCATGGGCTCGGCCATTTCCATACGGTCGGAAGATTTCAGCCGATGGATCATTTGCCGGATCGGCCCATCCTCAAACCGCGCCACGGCGCGGGCACGCCGATAGACGGGCGGATCGGCGATGGCTTGGGGCGAGAGCAGGCCAGCGCCAAGGTCTTGGGCGAATGGGGTGCCCAGACGCTCACAAAACGGGCGCTCAATAAAGCGCACGCCGGACCAGCAGGGCGCACATAGGGTGCCAACAGCGCTGGTTGGTTTACGGCACGCCATGCAGACGGGCGGGAACACCGTGTCCAAAACAAGGGTGGCCAGTGGCGACACATGATGGCGCAATTGGGAGATGAGGGTGTGGCTGGAGCCAAAAAGTCTCATGCGCCAAGCTTAGCTTTGAAGGCGTAAAACTGCGAGTCTTCTTTGACGTGATGGGCGTGCCGCGCCATAACCCAGACATGGATTCCACCGCACCGACCCCTCCGCAGATTTTTGACCGCCTTCAAGTCAAGGCGCGTTTGGCGCGTGCGCGCGCAGCCGGGCCTGTCGATTTTTTGCTGCAGCGGGCGGTGGAGGATTTGGGCGACCGGCTGACTGGCATTAAGCGCGATTTTGTCGATGCGCTGGATTTGGCGACGCCCTTGCCATTAGCCGCTGAAGCTTTGGTCCAGCCCGGGCGTCATCTCACCCGCGCCTCCACGCTGAATGAGGCTGCCCATTCGGATTGGGCAAGCGTTGTGGTCGATGAAGAGGCACTGCCCTTTGCTCCGCAAAGCTTTGATCTGTGCGTGTCACTCTTTGCCCTGCAAAGCGTGAATGATTTGCCAGGCGTCATGGTGCAAATTCGCCAGCTTTTGCGCCCCGATGGGCTGTTTATCGGCTGTTTGTTGGGTGGGCAGAGCTTGCAAGAATTGCGCGCCGCCTTTGCGCAGGCCGAATCTGAGGTCAGCGGTGGCGCGAGCCCGCGGGTGGCGCCGTTTGCCGATATTCGTGATCTGGGTGGCCTGCTCCAGCGCACCGGCTTTGCTTTGCCCGTCACCGATGTTGATACGTTGTGCGTGCGCTATGCCAATCCGTTTGCGCTGTTCCAAGAGTTGCGCATGATGGGTGCTAGCAATGCTCTGGTGGAGCGCGATCGGCGCTTTATGCGCCGGGCTGTGTTGCTGCGCGCGGCTGAGATTTATCAAGAACTCTATTCTGATGCTGATGGGCGGGTGCGCGCCACATTTGAGATTCTCTGGGTGTCGGGCTGGGCGCCCCATGAAAGCCAGCAAAAGCCGCTCAAGCCCGGTTCGGCCAAAATGCGCTTGGCCGATGCTTTGGGCGTGGTTGAGGGCAAATTACCTGACGCTCAATAGACAGGTTTTATGGAGCCCGCCCGATTTCCGTGGTATGGAGCGCCCATGTCTGATGTTTCTGAAATTTTGAACACCCCATCCTCCGCCATTGCGCCTGTCGCCTCATCCAAGGCGCGGCCATCCCTTGTTGGCCTCACACGGCTAGAGATGGGCGATGCTTTGCGCGCCATCGGCGTGCCGGATCGCGAAATTAAAATGCGCGTCGGCCAGCTCTGGCATTGGATTTATTTCCAAGGCGCACGCTCCTTTGATGCGATGCTCAACATCAGCAAAGCGATGCGAGTGAAATTGGAAGAGCATTATTCGCTCGATTTGGCCGAAGTTGTCTCTGAGCAAATTTCCAAAGACGGCACGCGCAAATGGCTCATTCGTATGCTGCCAGTTGATGCGCATGACAAAGGTGCTGAGATTGAATGCGTCTACATTCCTGAGCGCCATCGCGGCACTTTGTGTGTGTCGAGCCAAGTGGGCTGCACGCTCACCTGCACCTTCTGTCACACCGGCACGCAAAAATTGGTGCGCAATCTGACGACGCAAGAAATTGTGCAGCAGCTTGTTGTGGCGCGTGATCGCATCGGCGATTTCCCCGGCATGGTTCAGCCCACCGATGGCATGTTGCCAAGCGGCGAAGGTGTGCGCGCTGTGTCCAATATCGTGTTCATGGGCATGGGCGAGCCACTCTATAATTTCGATAATGTCTGCGACTCTATCGGCGTCATGTCGGATGGCGATGGTCTGTCTTTGTCCAAGCGTCGCATCACGGTGTCCACCTCTGGCGTCGTGCCGCAAATTTCTGCGCTGGGCCATGAGGCTGGCACAATGTTGGCGATCTCGCTGCATGCGGTGCGCGATGAATTGCGCAACACGCTTGTGCCACTCAACAAAAAATATCCGCTCAAAGACTTGCTCAATGCGTGTCGTAATTATCCGACATTGACGAATGCACGCCGCATCACGTTTGAATATGTGATGCTGAAGGGTGTGAATGATTCACCAGCCGAGGCGCGCGAATTGGTGCGTTTGCTGAAGGGCATTCCAGCCAAGATCAATCTCATTCCGTTCAACCCTTGGCCGGGCACGCAATATGAATGTTCCGATTGGGACACGATTGAGACATTCTCCGATATCGTTTTCAACGCTGGCTATGCAAGCCCAGTGCGCACACCGCGTGGGCGCGACATTTTGGCAGCCTGCGGTCAGTTGAAATCAGAGACGGAAAAGCTGCGCGCACGCGCACGTTTGGCGCTCGATGAAGAAGACGAGTTGGAAGATTAAGTTGCAAGATTAAGTTGCAAGATTAGGTTGGAAGATTAGCTCTATGTGTTGCGCGCGCCAATCAGGGCAAACGCGCACATTGCAGCTGAAATCACGCC
>CAIUDK010000001.1 GCA_903897875.1 uncultured Hyphomicrobiales bacterium | reverse complement strand
ACCAACCTCATCCACCTCAACAAAGCTTGTCGTCTGAGGCGCTTCGGTGGCTGGGCGCGTGTAGCAAATGCGTGGTGTGATCTGTAGCGAGCCAAATTGCACGGTCTCGTCAATGGCCACCTCAAACGAGATGATTCGGCCCGTGATCTTATCGAGACCCGAAAAGATAGCCGTAGGATGCTTGATCCGGTCGGCATGAGCGGGCATGGCCGAAGCACACAAAAGCGCCAAGCCGGCCAACACACCAGTCTGCCCAAACTTATGGGACATTAGCTTCCTAAACGGCATTCAGAACCAAGCCTCATTGATCGCCCAATTGCTGGGAGACTCACGTTACTAGTTTTGCCCTGAAGGCGTGACAGAAACAAGGCATGGTTAGCGATCCAGAACGACAGGAACATTAATTGCCTTCAGAATCGCGTTAAACGCATCGCTCACGCCCTGCGCACCATTCGTCCCGGCCGAATAGAAATAAGACGGGGACGTGGCACAGTCTCGCATTTTCGCCTCGTAATCGAGGCGATTATTTAGCCCCATATCCTTTGGCACATTGACACCAGTCACCATATCGGACGTGGCGCCTCGTACAATATTCTTCGCCCCATATGCCTTCAGAAAGTCGATAAAGCTCACGCCGAGTGGACCATTTGTCACGGGGTCTTTCTCCCACGCATAAGGCTGCAGCCGTGTCACATTGAATTGAGCGCTTTGGGGAAAAATACTTTGGTCAGCCAGATCAACGATTGGCGTATAAATAACGATCACCGTCGCACGGCTTTTCAATGCAGCACAGGTCTGCGGATCGATAGGCACATCTGGCTGCGTAGCAGGTGAAACATTGCCCGGCCTATATTGCGCACCATCCGATAAAATAACGACGTATTGCTTGGCTTTGTTGGCGGAACTGCCATCCAATCCTGATCGCTTTGAAAACAGATCCGCGAGCGCCTTAACGGCGTTATCGAGCTCAGTGCCAGCCAGCAAATTTGTTCCAGCGGCCTTCTCTTGTGCCGTGCGATTTTGATCCAAATCGCTGACAAATTTCATATCTTCAATGTGTAAATATTTGACAATATTGTCTCTGAGCTTTGCAGGATCAGACAGGCTGAAATGATTAAGGCCCGTGAACTTAGCCATAGTTAAATTCGGATTTGTCGCAGTCTGCGCTGTCAACTTATTATTATACTGGAGATAGGACACGTACTTAGAGCTGTTGGGGCAATTCTCGCGCGCAAGACTCCCCTCAATGATATTGCCTTTGGCATCAAGGGACCAAATGCTTGGCGAACGAAACGCGCCAAATGTCATCAGCGAGACGGCGTATTTGTTAAATGTCAGCTTCCCGATTTCACCCAACACTGAAGAGAGCGCCGTTCTAGCATCATCCAAACGTGTCGTGATCCCGGAGTTACATTGATAATAGAGCCAAGTGTTATTGCTCATTCCACTTGGCGTGTTCCAATATTTGAAATTGGGTTGCCCCTTCTCGCTTTGGTCGTGGCAGGCAAACATGCATTGCACATTCTGATCGTTCAATGTCTTTTTGACGTCAGCAGGTGAACCTGCAATGCCCATGGATTGGGACGTATCCAACAGGAAGGTGATGTTCACATAACTTGGCAAGGAGGTCAGAACGGAAGCTTCGCTCGAAACATTTGTGGTACTTTTTCCAAACATAACTAGGAAGTGGTTTTGTGTAGAAACGCTCGCTGTGGCCGTTGTACGAAGATACCGCACGCCATCCCGCGTCTCGATCGTTGGCACCACCTTATATTTCAACGTCGATAAGATAAGGCCATTTACGCTACCAAAATAAGAATACATTTCCTTGGTAACAATTGCTGACGCATCACTCATGGCGACCGATAACGAGATGTTTTCATCGTTTTCTAGTCTTTCGCGAATGATGGCGGCGACCTGCGCGGCGGCTGTATCAACGGCCTCTTGAACTTTGGAGCGTGCCGAAATGGAGAGGGAGACATCGACGAGCCCGCCGCTCAATCCCATCAACACAAATATGCTGAACGCAAACAGAATCAACACATTGCCGCGTTGATCGGCGCGGTAATGTGAGAACTTTTTTCTTAAGATTGCGAAAAACATGTCAATCAACCAATCGGAGATGAAAAATTAGGGACATGAAAAATTGGCACTAAAGCTTGGTCGAGCCCAGCCAGCCACTTGCTGCCATGGCATCGATTCAACATAGCGCGGAGAGTT